>NZ_JBZAYE010000033.1:0-26168 GCF_058244205.1 Variovorax sp. 20P10.2.4 | reverse complement strand
GCGGCGTCTCGAAGCCGTCGACGCGCACCTCGAGCACCTGCTCCGTGCGGTCGCGCCACACCATCAGGCGCACGCTGTCGCCCGGCGTCTGTTCGGCGATGAAGCCCAGCGCATCGGCCGCCTGCACCACCTCGCGGCCCTGCACCGCCAGGATCACGTCGCCCGGCCTCAGCCCGCCGGTCTCGGCCGCGCCGCGTGGCTCCACGTAGTTCACCAGCGCGCCGGCCGGGCGCGGCAGGCGGAAGGTGTCGGCCAGCGCCTGCCCCACCTCCTGCACCGACACGCCGATGCGCCCGCGCGTGACCTTGCCGGTGGCCAGCAACTGGTCCTTGATGCGCATGGCCGCGTCGATCGGAATCGCGAACGAGAGGCCCTGGTAGCCGCCGCTGCGGCTGTAGATGCGCGAGTTGATCCCGATCACCTCGCCGCGCAGGTTGAACAGCGGCCCGCCCGAATTGCCGGGGTTGATCGGCACGTCGGTCTGCAGGAACTGCATGTACTCCGCGCCCGGCAGCAAGCGCCCCTTCGCGCTCACGATGCCGGCCGTCACCGAGTTGCCGAAGCCGTAGGGCGAACCGATCGCCACCACGCCGTCGCCCGGCTCCACGCTCGAAGGCTCGCCGATGCGCACCGTGGGCAGGCCGCTCGCATCGATCTTGAGCAGCGCCACGTCGGCCACCGCGTCGAGCCCGACCAGGCGCGCGCGGAACTCGCGCCGGTCCGGCAGCTTCACCGTGATCTGCGTGCCGCGCGCCACCACGTGCGCGTTGGTCAGGATCAGCCCGTCGGCGCTGATGAGAAAGCCCGTGCCCAGGCTGGCCTGGTCGGTTTCGGCGGGCTGCGGCTGCGCGCCGGGCACCAGCAGCAGCCAGCGGTCGCTGAGGCGGCGCGCCGGCGCCGAAGGCCGCTCCACGCCGATGTGGACCACGGCCGGCCCATAGCTCTTGACCAGCTCCGCGAGCCCCGAACTCGGCCACGGCATCGCCGCCTGCAGCGGCCCGCCGAACGCCAGCCCCGCGAGCACGACCGCCAGCGCCGCGCAGAAGCGCCACGTCCGCGTGCTCGCTCCGGCGGCGCGCGGCGAGGGTCTGGCGGACGAAACGGTCATGGCGGTCTTTCAGGAGCAAGGTGGGCCCAGCCGCACGATGCGCCGACGAACAGGGTCGAGGCGCGCGGACGGGGCGGGCCTCGAAGACAAGACGGTCTGGAGTGGGCGGAACTGCGCTTTGTCATGAAAATTTCACGCACCAGAACCGATGCGCGCGGCCGCTGTGGACCTCAGGGCGCGGGCAGAGCGCTTCGCTTCTGCCGCATCCGCCGCACCATGACCGCAAGCCTGTATCCCAGGAGCGCGCCGAGCAGCGCGACGGCGACGCCCACGACCATCTGCCGGGTCAGGTCCTCGAGCATCGGGGCGTACTTGTTGTGCAGCGTCCAGGCGACGCCGACGGCGGTGAAGCCGCACCAGGGCAGCGCGAAAGCCAGGATCCAGAGCAAGCCCCCGCGCGACTGGAAAAGGAATGCCAGCCCGAACGAGAACAGCGCCAGGGTCGCAGCGGCCTGGATCATCAAGGCCACGACGTCGCGCGTTCCGGGCGCCCAGCCCGCGGGGAGGTGCGGCATCAGGGCATTCGAACTCACCAGCATCAAGGCGGCAAAGAGCAGGACGTCGGCGCCGATGAGGATCAGGAGGTTTCTCGTGAAGCGGAGCATGTTCGGTGATATCGAGCCGCTCACGCTCAGACAAGTGGCTTGGCACACTGCCAGAGCCCCAGGGCCACCATCAGCAGCACGGAAGCGAATAACGCATTGCGGATGATCCATTGCGTGCGGGAACTGAACATCGGCGGTTCCTTGTCCGGCAGGCCGAGCCACTCCGGCTGGTAGGTGGGTTCGGGGTGCGGGGCATCGGTGGCATGCCGTTCGCGCGGCAACGCGTCGTGCCATCCATCCCACTGCGCGATGTTTTTCGAACCGACCGTGACCACGACCCATTGCCCGTAGTTCAACATCAACCAGTTCAGCATGCGGAACGTTCGCACCAGGTCGGTATCGCTCGGTCGACGGCCGGCGCGAATGCGGTCCATCAGGTCGACCTGCAATTCACGGGCATTGGTCACTTGCGACTCGAAAGCATCGCGACCGAGGACCGCGGCATGAATTTCGGCGCCGGGTATGCCGTAGTAGCGCAGACGGTCCGGATCGAGATCCCAGGCAAAGGCGACGACGGCGGCCTCGAACAGATTTTCGTGACCGGGCTGCCATCCCGCGGCAAGCAGACGAACCAGCATGCGTTCGAAGTGCTGCCGTACCTCGATCGCCTGAAGCGCCGGCTCATTCGAGATGTCCGTCATCCGCGCCATGACCTCAGCGCTGTCGCTCAAGCGGGTCGAGAGCAGGGTGTCGAATGCCTGGCGCGCGACTTCGTCGGCCGCGAGCGCAGCCACCGTGGGCGCATCGTCCACCTCCCTGCGCTCGCACCAGGCGATCGCCTCCTCGTAGGCGGTACGGAGTTGCTGGAACGATTCCAGGTCGGCTTCCTGGTCGATCGTCTTGACCCGCCGGGCGTAGGCTCGACGGATATCCTGGACGGACGCATCGAGTCCGAGTTCCAGGAACCGAAGGCCTGGGGGGATGGGGATTGCTGTCATCTCTTGATTCGAATTGCGAGCCGTCGTGCGTGCGCCCGTCTCGCTCGATGCGCTGCAGGCACTCGGCCAGATTTCGGGCTTCGGCGTCGATACCGCTCTCGGGGAGAGCGACCGAACATCAGGGTCGCCAGCTTGCGGGCCGCTGGCATTCCATGATGCCCTCGAACAGCTCGAGAATCGATATGCCGAAGGTGCCGCCGCCGAGATCGAAGACCAGGAAGCGGCTCTTGCCGCGGCGTTGATTCACGCCATACGCCTTCGATCGATCCATCTGCGTTGCGTCTTCTCCTGTCGGCGAATGTATCCGAAGCCTGCGAGCGCCACCCGGCCGGGCCAGTGCAAATCGACGCCCGGCTGAAAGGCCACGCCCTCCGAAATCGCGTCCAGGAAGAACGGCGTGCACCGCAGGCGATCGATCTGTCGTTGAAGAAACGGCGTGCTAACGTCCATCCCAAGATGGGCCTCGCCCGAGGCCCGACAACGACGAGGAAAGCCGGCTCGATGAGTTTGACCCGCGCATGGTCGCGCCTCCAGTCACTGCGCGACGAGCCGGCCCGCAGCGACGTGCTGCTGACGCGCGCGGCCCTGATCTTCTGCGTTCCGATCATGCTGGCCTATGGCTGCGCCGGGCTCGTCTATGGCGAGCTGCCGATGCTCACGCCGTTCGGCTTCGTCGAGATGCCCGGCGCCTGCGCCTGGCTCACGGCCGCGATGGCCTTCGCGCTCGCGGTGCTGGCGACCGACTGGCTGGTGCGCGGCGAGCTGGCCACCCCGCGTGCCTCGGTGATCGTCACGACGCGCTCATGGCGCGTGGGCGATCCGCCGATGCCCGCCCTGCCCCCGCATGTGTGGCCGCAGCCGCGCAGCTCGCCGCTGCGCATCGCCTGCCTCGGCATCGCGGCGGTGGCCTGTGCCTCGGCACTGGTAGGACGCGCCACGCTCGCGCTGGGCTGGCAGGCCTTCGCGCGGCCGGGCGGACTGGCGCCGAACGCGGAATGGCCGCTGTATCCGCTGCAGTGGCTCTGGCCCTGGCTGCTGCCGCTGACCCGCCGCCCTGTGGTGCTGGGCACGATCGTGGTGGGCGCGGTGCTGCTGCTGGCCGCTTACCTGCTGGCATGGCGCAAGGTGCGCGGCGCCTGGCTGCCGTTCATCACGATGCTGCCGCTGCTGGTGGCGGTCCATTTCCTCGGCGCCGCCGGCTTCGACTTCGCGGCCGCGCGCGGCCTCGGCGGGATCGTCGAGCCCGAGCTGTCGGCCGCGCTGGCGCAGCGTCCCGGGCACTACAACATCCACACCTTCCTGAGCCTGTGGTGCGCCATCGGGGCGCTCACGGTCGGGATGATCGGGGGCTTCTGGCTGGAGGCCTCGTCGGTGTTCGAAGAGGACTGAGCGGGCCCCGGCGCGAGCGGCTCAGGTAACCGCGATCGAGAATCGCGTTCTGCAGACCATCCCTAGCGGGAGTCTTGGCTAGTACAGGTCACTTCTCCTCAGTGCCACGCAACTCCTCGGACCGCGCACCCAAGACAAGGAGTCATGCTTAGATTGTGGCGAGGGGCTGGGCCGCAGCGGGAAGACGCACGGTGGGGTCCCCAAGAATGACCATCGACGCTCTATCCATCGCAACAAGCTTGGTACGAACAGCACGCTCAGCAGCACCCGGTTTGAATTCGTTTACTGCGGTAATCGCAGCCAGGTGGTCGAGAAGGAGCGCGCCCACGGCTCGGAAGTATCCATCTAGCGCCAGGCCAATGGGCGTGCGAGTCGTGTTGTGCAATAGCTCAACGAATGCATATTGAAGCGATGCACCAAGGTTCTGACCCGTCGTATCACGCAAAGTCCAGTCGAAGGTAGGTTCGATATGACCAACAAAGGCACGCGCTGGAATCTGCGCCGAAAGCAGAGCCTGCGGAAGCGGCGCGACGGCATTGCCAACACCGGCGACCGCGTTAAGCATTCTGGAGATATTGCCTTGCCCAGAAAGAATCTCCGCAAACTCGCTCTTCGCCGACGTTCCAGCGGAACAACAGGCATGCGCGTACCATATGCAACCGTCCGGATTCCATTGCCTTATCTCGTCCAAATCAAGCAAGACATGACCCGCATCCAAGGGGACCCCGATGTGAGCGCGCATCGCGGATGCATCGTCCAGCGGAAAAGTCGCCCCGTGGCTAGACGTCATCACGAAGGCGGGACGTCGCTGCTTTAGGGCTGCAACAAGATCCGGTCCGGTTGCCCCAGCATCGGCAAGATGGCCACCTTCCATCAGAAACTCGTGCTCTGGATCGGCCGCCAATGCCCCCGCGATGCGGTCGGCCAGGGTCACACGCATCAGCCTAGTGATATCCGGGTGGCCATGATCCACCGCCCAAACGATCGGCCGACTACGTTGTGCTTGACTCTCATCCCACTCGTTTAATAGCGCGCCGACGTAGCGCCCAAGTGCGTCAGGATCCAGTGAAACTCGGCCAACGTAAGCTTCCAATTGCAAGCGGTATTGCACGTTCCATGGAATCTCCTCAGGCGACGCGGCAATCATCAGGTAGCGCGGCACCGCTAACACTCCAGTTCCGCGTTCGCCAGAGAGCAACAAATCTGCGGCCTGACGATCTGTGTAGTAGCGTCTAAGGCGACCGGACTCAAGACCCGGTCGCCAGCGAAGTACAGGTGCACCTCCTCTCGCTGCCACCAATTCTCGGAGTGGAACCGGAAGATCAATCCCCCTCGCCTTCTCGGCATCGCTCATCGACGAGTTATCTGGAACCACAATTCCCCATCCCACGCGGCCATCACGCCAGTTTGCCAACTCCAACGGAGCAAAGGCCAGCGGTTCAAAAATCTTGTCATGGGCCGCGGCGAGCATCGATCGGTTCGCCCACGCTTTTGCTTTATCGCGAAGAAGACAATCTTCAATAGAGCCACTGCCAGACCAAGCATTAACCCTGAGAAGAGATTCAAAACCGAGGGAATCTAGGCTTTCTGAAGTCATGAGGGAAATCTCCCATCAACGCTTGGCCAAAGCTCAGGGGGGATATCCGCAAGCACGGCATCCATGATCTCTCGGCGACCGGCTTCATCAAGAGATTCGCGTACTTTCTGCAACCACTGCGCAATTCGGAGAAGTCGCTCCTGAATTGCCTGCGTCGTAGCAAGCGGGGCATCCGAAGACTTCCGCAACCGAAGAGCCTCAACGCCTCGTACATAGAGTACCGGCAGCGCCCATTGCCGCGCGTTCAACGGGTCTCCTCCATTATTTTCACAAATCGCCTGGCGGGCCTGATACATCGCAGGAGAAAACTCCAACTCGACAGTTTCACCGGCCAGTCCTTCTGCAAGCGATCTCTCGATACGAACAAGATCACTAAAGAGATTTTGGTAAAAAAACTCTGTGAACTTGTGCGCATCCCGAGCATCTACCGCCTCAGTCATCGCGATGGCCGCAGGAAATCCCGCAGCAACAGCTTGGTGCGCGATCGACGTAAGCTCAATCGAGGCAGCGGCGGCAGAGCAGCAGTTAAGCGTCAACAACCAAGTGTTCTGCGCCGTCAAAACACCCGTTAGTTGCTTGACGTTTAATCGAACTGATCCCGTATGAACGGCGCCATCAAGGTAGTCAGCATGCGTAGCCAGTTCGAGAGCCGGTTCTACGCCCGCTTCGCCCGCCCGCCCATGACAAAAGAAATGAAGAATGTGCGGTCGAAAATTAGCCATCTCCTGTACCAACCAAGTCGACGAGGCCTGAAGCCCAGAGAGAATGACGTCTGGCAGACCTTGATCAATACTCGCCTGAACCGCCGCATGAGTTGCCGGATCGCCAACAACAACATGCAGCCGAATCCGTAACCCAGACTGCCGTGCAGTCTCGATCGCCTTTTCGAGAACCTCCCACTCTCTTTGCTGACCGCGAATTTTCAAAGCGGAGATTATTGCAAATATTCTAATAGGCAACTGAAAAATACATGCAGGATGCGACTGTCCATCTGCGGCATCGCTAATACGACCGATCGGCCAACGCTGATCGAGCGCCATAAAACTATCATTCGCGTCACAGAGAGTTTCCCACGAGATCCTCTCTGCCTCACCCGCGGCGAGTCGCACAAATATCGGTTCAATCCGACTAGGAGGAAGTTGTGCCAGATGATCGAGAATCGGAACAAGGCCGGAATGCGCTCGTAATGCATCCCGTACTCGCATCCCGCGAAGACGCACAGCCATACTCTCTGTCCATCTCGCCAGCTCATCAGCTTTTAAATCAAATTTTTGATACTCTTTAGCAGCAGGCGGAATGGCGATAGAGCTACGGTCAGCTCGCACTGCAAGCACGTCGCCATCTTGCCCCGAGATTCCAAAGGTATCTATAGAGAAGACCGTTCTCACTTTATGTCTCCGCGTCGTTTTGCAAGATCAGCAACCGCCGCCCGAAGATCCTGCAGCGTCGTATCCAGCGCATCCCCATAAGCGGATGCAATAGAACTTGGCAATAGGTCATCGCGTACCATCTTCTGATAATTCAGCTGAAGTCCATCAACGAATCTCTCCGTTGCCGCAAGCCAAGGAGCAGTATTCTCCTCCGCGTCGAACATAGAGTCTGTTGGCGACGAGCGCTCCGCGTTGCGAATTGACGCTCGCTGAATATCATTTCTCGCCACTTCAGGTACTGACGTCAGGGGAGCACGGCTCTTCAACTCAAATGGAACTTGAGTAAGAGAATCTTCAGCCTGTGCTACTACTTCCGCGCCATCAGAGCCAACCTTTGGAGTTGAAGAACCTCGCACCAAATACGGTTGGCAAAAGAGAAAAACCGCTGAAGATTGTGGAGGCGGCACAGGCTCGCTCTTGTAGAGAAAGCCGTATACCAACTTTAAAGCACGCCCAAACCTATCGATTCGGAAATCGTGCATCAGCGCTGGTCCAGGACGCGACTGCCCCATCTCATCAACAAGAGAGCGCAGTCCAGCTGCAGATTTGCTGCCATGCAGGATTTCAAATCCGGTCGACCACGCCCCAACTTGTGTTAAGAACGTACTCAACTCGTTTGCACCAACTGAACCCAAAAGGTAATTTTTTGTACGATCAAGCGGTGATTCCGAGAAAAGCAGGGTGCCTCGTCCTTGCATGAGATGCCCGCGACAGCAAAAGTGAACTACATCGATAGCGCGATCGCGCAAAGCATCCCGCATCCACAAAAGCCACGAGGACCTAACTCCATCCGAATTTTCTATTGCGCACGATTCGGCAGTTTCGAAACGAGCAGATCCTGCTGATTTTTGAACAAGAACACGACCAGATTCTATTTCTTCGCTGAAGCGACGCCGCAGATCCTTTTCAAAAGAGGCATTTGCGAATATCTGCACCCGCGTTTTTCGAGGTGACCCAGAAAGAATGCGACGTACCGTAATAACAAGCGCTGCGTAGACATCTCGCTCGCCAACTCCAAGAGGAGCGCTTGCGCACACGGCCACCTCGAGCGACGAGATCGCCTCGCGTGGCGGCGGAAAAATGAAGTCTGGAAGCATTAGCACCGGCACGCACAGAGCGGATACCAAGTCGCGCTCCCAAGGCAAGAAGCGCAGCGCGCCATACGGTTTCACCAGATGGACCCATAAGGGCCGATCTTTAAGATTTTCAAAAAGATCAAAGGCATGAAATATTTTCCTCAGGATACCTTCCGGGAGCCGAGGCTCGGGCACATCCTGGACTCTATTATCGCTAGAGCTTAGATACTCTTGAATGCCAAGCGAATTGAACGGTACATCCCAATATTCAAGATCGACTAACGAACCTTCTACCCGTCCTTGCAGGGTAAGTTTGACCATGGTCGAACTCGTCACCTCGAGAGATCGAGGAGCATCTGGCATCTCGACCTTCAAAACGACAATGTCGTATTGGCGTTTGAGCAGTTCAGCCATTTTTTCTCAAGCGGACAGATGTGCGGTTGCGAGGAGCCAGCTCAACCACCAAGTACCAGGGTTTGATATGTCTCCATGCCCGGAAATCAAACGGGTCCCATCCACTCCTATCAACCTCTTTTCCGCAAAATCGTATCTGCCACCAACGTCCTGTATCTTGACAAGGCTTGCTCCTGACGCTTGTGGCCCATAGCCCCCCATTGCGGCATATTCGCTTGGAGGGTCTCCGGCTGAACGAGTCTCGAGCTCACCAAGATCCGCATACCGGCGTACTGCCACGTGAAAAAGCTTTGTTAGCGCAACGTCATTCGCGCTATACGTTGCAACTATTGGCTGCCTGACTCGACCGAGTGCTACGCAGTAGCCACCCGGTTGATTGCGATCAGGGACCTGCTCGGCGAAGGCATATTGCGAGACAGCCGGTTGTAATAAAAGCGCCGACTCGACGGGGCGTGCAATCGCACCAGGGCTGCTCAGTGCGGTCATCACGACTTTGCAGCCAAAGGAGTGCCCAAGAAGATGCAAACGGCTGGAAGAGCGTTCAAGCAACTCAACGAGTAAAGGGGAAACCCCGCGCCGACCAACAATCCCAGCGCGATCCTTCATCTTCCATACCGTGAAAGGCTTTACGATCTGGCGCGGGTCTAGCTTCTCGAGGATGCTTCCGAAACCTGCAGCAGTGACGCCGGGGCCCGCCGCACTGGGCGGCACCGTCCCGACATCGTCATAGTTAGGCTCAGAAAAATTCCTGGCCGCGCTGAGCAAATCCGCGCTCGTTGGTGCCCCCTCCCTATCGCCCTCATCGTCGGGCTTCACCAGCGGCACAAGGAGATCCGCGAGTTCTCTGGCCTCTGCTTGGCTCAAGCTCGGCGAGTTCACCAACACCAGAAAGCGTTCTCGAGATTGAACGGGTAGCTCCTCAGCAATATCGCGCAAGTTTCTTGCATCACCTTGGGCAACCGCCGCTTGCGCTACTGGGTCTCCAGCCGCAAAGCCTGGGCCAGTTTCTGATTCGAACCATGCCAATGCCTGACTTGGCCAAAATATCCCCACCAGCAGTGGATTGAAGACCGCAGGAGCGGCTAAGTGGTGTTCCCGCCGTAGCGCTTGCCACCCTTCGATAAAGTTCTTATAGCGCTGGGTCGCTGCGCTCCAATCGTTGTTCCAACCGTGCGAGAAGAGAAAGATGTCACTATGGCTCGCAGCGGCATCAAGAAGATGGGCACGGGTCTGCGGCGCTTCACACTTTCCGTCAGTATCAAAGGGAACAATGTAGTAGGGCACCGCCACGCCGTCTACCGAGGTAAGTATCTGGTAGGGGCCTGAGGAAGGAGCAGTTGCAGTGGACATCGCTTACCTCACGATAGGAAAAGAGGCCGCAGGTTGCATTGGCTGTAACGCTTTGTCAATACCGCATTAGGTCGATATGAATGAGACCCTGCGCCTTAGCACCACGAGAATCATCAGCGGAGAATATCTGGGGATCGTCTGTAAAACCGGTCCAAGCCTTGCATGATCTGAACCCATGATTCAAACGCGCAACGCCGCCGAGTCAGCTCGGTTTGGGTCTGAACCTGTCGACGAAGACGGGCAAGCGCGAGTTCCTCGATGAAATGGATCGGGTATTTCCACGGAGCGCGCTGGCGCAGATCGTCGAGCCACACAACCTACGGGCGAAGACCGGTCGCCCGTCCTTCGCCATCGAGACGATGCTGCACATTCACTATCTGCAGCAATGGTTCGGACTGAGTGATCAACCATGAAAGAGGCGCTGCACGATGTGCCCTTGTACCGGGAGTTTGCTGGTCTGGGTGACGGCGCGAGCCGTCTGCCCGACGAGACCGCCATCTTGCGATTCCGCCGTCCGCTTGAAGCTCATGACTTGGCCGTAGACATGCTGCGCGTGGTCAACGAAATCCTGCAGGCCAAGGGTCTGATGTTGCGCACGGGAACGGCCGTGGATGCAACTTTGATCGCGGCGCCCAGTTCGACCAAGGATGCTGAAGGTGAACGTGACCCGCAGATGCATCAGGTCAAGAAGGGCAACCAGTGGTACTTCGGCATGAAGGCGCACACTGGCGTCGATACCGCATCAGGCCTCTGCACACCGTAGTGGGCACAGCGGCGAACGTCAGCGACATCAACGTCGCCGGTGCGCTCCTGCATGGCGAGGAACACGCGGCATTCGGCGGCTCGGGCTATCAGGGCGTGTACAAGCGAGCGGAGGCCGCGAGGCCGACCTGGCACGTGGCGATGCGTCCTGGCAAACGCAGGCGGTCGAATCCGTTTATCGAACCCGAATTCGTGACCGAGCGGATGGAGAAGATGAAAGCCGGCATCCGAGCCAAGGTAGAGCACCCGTTCCGAGTGATCAAGTGGCAGTTCGGCTTCACCAAGGTTCGCTACCGAGGCTTGATGAAGAACACAGCGCAGATCGTCACTCGGTTTGCGCTGTCGAACCTGTGGATCGATGCCGGGGCTGATCGTCTGAATGGCTCGTTATCACGCGATTCATTTAGCCGCGATCGAGAATCGCGTTCTGCAGACCATTCTTAGAACTGATGGTCCTCACGCACGAAGATGACACGGGAAAACTGCTGCCTTCACCATCCAACAGTCTTGACAGACGGATAGTTTGAATCAATGCTCTCTCCTTATCGATGGGAGCAAAGAAATGGCAATAAATGGCTCATACCGCATTTGGACAGCTACCGCGAACGGGGAAATACTGGATCCACCGGACTCAACGAATAAGTACCCGGACCCCAGTAAGCCGGCGGCTCTGGACATCTACTTCGGTATCGACCCATCTGTACCTCAAGTCCCATCGAAGGAGCGAATAGAACTTCACGCCGAGCTTGAGAAAGTTTTGGGCGCGGTGCGCAGACTGTATGCACCGCACGATTCCACGCCTAGTTCGAAGTTCCGTCGTTACTACGTGCGATTGTTTCGGGTGGCTCAGTTGGGATTGGAGGGGGACAACTCTCCATCAGATATCGCAAGGTCGGCACTGAACAAGGTGACGCAGGACCTTCTGGACGATGAGGCGGGCCATATCAAGAACGGGCACATGATGGCGCTCGGTCGCGCGGTTGTGAAGGCAAGCATTCCGCCTTTGCTCATCTACCTTCTGCTCAACTTAGTACCCGTCCAGTACCTTGGCCCATGGCTTGAAAAGCTTGGCATCGTTCGGGAGATAGCATCGAATTTCATGCTTCTTTGGCTAGGTTGCTTCACCGGTGTTTGGCTCTCCTACGGTATCCGTACATCAACCGTTACGCTCGCCGATCTGACAACCACCGATGCAGACCGGCTTGTGCCATCCATCCGACTTCTATTCGCAGGTCTTCTTACGATGCTGCTAGGAGTGCTTTTCGTGCTCGGCATCGTCGAGATAAAGCTCGGATCACTCGTCGTCACGTCGATTGCGAACGACGCAACTCTCGCTTTTTTGGTTGGCGCTCTTTGTGGAATCAGCGAGGCGACACTGCCGTCGATTGCCTCGAAGCGAGCCGCAGCCTTCATTGCTGAGATCAAGTAACGAATGAAAGGGAATGCACATGTCGGAAAATATCTACCGCGATTTAGCCTTCACGCTCCAGCAGACACGGAGCGCACTTGTTGAAATAGGAATTGGTGATTCCTCCACAATAGCCCGCCATGACTCCCTTTTGCTGGCCGGTACCGCCGAAACCGTATGGCGCGCTGCAATGCTGGCCATAACCAATCCAGCTCCTCTCTCAGACCCGAACGAATCACGCCTGATCGAGGCAACGGTGCGACTGAATATTGCCACTCGCGTACTCGAGCGCCACGGTCGGGACGTCCATAAGGACCGGCTATCGATCCGCCACGTCCACGACATACTGGACAACACCATCCATATCCTTCAGGTCGTGGGCCGCTGGCCTCCGGATCCGCTGCCATTCGAGCAGGGCGGAGAAGACCACAAGCCATCGTCCCCACGGGGATAGCATCAGCAGGCTGCTGAAAACGAAGCAGCATCCCACCCGAAGGTGAGTTTCAGCGGTTTACTCAGTGGCAGGTAGTACAGCCATGCAGATGAGCATCCGTCGTCGGTCCGTCCGGATTCACTCGGGACGCCGGATGCTCCTGTTCTGAGCGCACTCCGCGTGTTTCACGTCCTGCGCGCGATCCGCACGATGGCGTCGTAGATCTCGTGCTCCGCATCCGCCGGCTCGATCTCGCCCGCGGCCGCCGCGAACGAGACGGCCTCCGCCGTGCCCAGCATCGCGCGCATGCCCGCGAGCGCGAGCGGCTGCTTGGCAAAGGGCTGCAGTGCATCGCGGCACTTGGCGAGAAACAACGCCTCGTGCTCCTTCTTGAGCGCATCGAGTTCGGGCGAGCCGGCCAGCGCGGCGCTCACGCCCGGCATCTCGCGGCCCATCTCCATCACGCAGTTGAGGTAGGTGGCGGCGATCACCTTGGCCACGGCCGGCAGCGACCGGGCCGCCACCCGCAGGGCCTCGTCCATCAGCGCGTGCTGCCGGCCGTCGTACTCCTCGTAGAGCACGCCGAGCAGCCCGGTGCGCGTGCCGAAATGGTCGTAGACCACGGGCTTGGTCACGCCCGCGCGCTCGGCCAGATAGCCCAGCGTGAGCGCGTCGGTGCCTTCGCCGCGCACGATGGACCACGCCACGTCCAGCAGCTGGCGGTTGCGTTCCTCCTTGGGCAGGCGCTTCTTCGCCGCGACTTGCACGGCCGGTTTCGTCGGGTTGCTTGACATCCTTAAACTACCAAAGGTAACCTACGAAGCGTAGACTGCTAAAGGTAGTTTACACCCAGCCTCAAAGGAACCACCCCCATGCATGCCCTCATCGTCGTCAGCCATCCCTCCCCGCAGTCGCTCACGCACGCCATCGCGCGCTCGTTCGCCGAGGGCGTCGAGGCCTCCGGCGAGCACAGCACCGAGATCGCCGACCTCGCCGCGGAGGGCTTCCAGCCGGCCTTCAGCCAGGCCGATGCCACCGCCTACCTGCTGCAGGCGCCGCTGCCGGCCGACGTGCTGCGCGAGCAGCAACGCATCGACCGCGCCGACGCACTGGTGCTCGTCTATCCCGTCTACTGGTGGTCGTTCCCGGGCCAGCTCAAGGGCTGGATCGACCGCGTGTTCTCCAACGGCTGGGCCTACGACGAGCGGCCCGATGGCTCGCTCGGCAAGCGGCTCGGCCACCTCCCGATCCATCTGATCGGCATCGGCGGCGCGGACGGCGGCACCTATGCGCGGCACGGCTACGACAAGGCGATGCGCACGCAGATCGACCATGGCATCTTCGATTTCTGCGGCGCGCCGGTGCTCAGCTCGGAGTTCCTGGTCGATGTGAATGGGCAGGGCGGGGCCGCGCATCTGGTCACCGCGCGGGCGCTTGGCGGCAATGCGTTCTCGAAGGGCGCGCCGGCCGGTGGCAAGCGCGCCGACGCGGTCGAACTGGCCGGGTAGCCAGGCAGCGCGCGGAAGGCTCAGCCCTCGTCCGGCGGCGTCTTCTCGATGACCCACTTCGCGCCGAGCCGCTCGCGCGTGGCCTGGAAGCCCGGTTCGAGGTCGGCGAGTTCGACGATCGACGGATCGATGTCGAGGACATGGCCGAGCCCCGCGAGCGCCACGTCCTCGATCGCTTCGCTCACGCCGTCCAGGAACTGCCATCCGTGGTCATCGTCGTCGTGCGAAACCCGCAGGATCGGACGGCTCCGGTCCAGGACGCTCTTCGAGAAGATCGTCGCGCAGTTCCGGGGTTGGTCGAAGGGCCACTCCGCCGGGATCGAGCGATTGCGAGGTTCCATATCAGCGACCTCCCTGGCGCACTTTCGAGTCCTGGATGAGCGCCTGAAGGCGGTCGACAGGCAGCTCGTGAAAGGTCTGATAGCGATCCGCTCGTTTGCCGTCGGGCAGTTGATAGACCTTCGCAGATGCTCCCAACTGCTTCAGCCTGAGCAGGAGCTGGAGCAGGGAATCCGGAAAACCTGGGCTCAACCGATCGAAGAGGGGTCGAACGACGAGAGGTGCCGTCGAAGGCGATTCCTTGATTTCAGAATACTTGAGATGGAAGACGGACCGGATGGCTTTCATTGCTTCAATCCGCTGCGGGCCAAGATCGACGACCAGGAATGCAATCAGAGGCAACAAGGTATTCGCTCGTTCGTACCCTATCGAGTACTCCTTCTGCATGCGGGAGTATCCATTCGGCCACCGCATCTCGAGCTCGCTGGGCGTCATTGACGTATTGAATTCCCATTCGATTGCAGGTGGCGAGTTTTCGTCGAACACATAGACGGATCTGCGCTTCTGGTCCCAAGACATGGTGCGCGCGTTGCTCCAGGCGAACTCGATATGGAGTCGTACGCGATCACAGTACAAGCGATGTATCAGGCGTTCGAACTTGTCGAGCCACCGATCGACTTCATGGTCGGCCTTCTTCAATCCGGCCGCGAAATGGATCATCCTTCCCCCATAGGCAACCATGAAATCTGTCACCGGAGGAAATGAGAACATCCCGCGACTCAACGGAGGCCAGTCGTCCTGCGCAGGCAGACTTTCGATGACTGCTTCGTTGTACCTCCGAATCGCGACGACCTGATCCTCCCAGGGCACGCCACCGCTTTCCGGATTCATTGCTTCGGCCAGATAGCCGTAGACGCGGCAGGCTTCTCCCATCCATCACTCCCCTAGAAAGAAGAGCGAGCATATCGGCTGCTCGCGTCTATCTTGGTCATGCCCATGAAGGCATGCGGCGTGAGGTCAGGACTCGAAGGCCGCGCGAAGCGACGCCTCCACCTTCGCGTCCTCGATCTCGGGCAGCAGCATGACCACGCCCTCGCTGGCCCATTGCGTCAGGGCATCGAGCAGCGCCAGGCCAGGCGGAAGCCATGGCGAACCCGGCGTGGCCTCCTGCACCGCCGCCAGGCTCGAACCCCGGCGCAAGGTATCGGCGCGCTGAACGATGAGGAAGCGCGACCGCGTGGCCCCGTTGCCGAGCCACAGCCCGCCGGGCGCGAGCAAATATTCGCCACGGGGCGATCGCATGTAGGTGGACGCGTCGCTGCCGAAGAACAGCCGTCCGCCGTCGAAGTCGGCGAGGTACTCGTAGTCCCCCGCGAGCAGGCCGTACTCGGTGTTCTTGCTCGAGCGGGACCATGCGATCGATTCGGCCAGCTTCACGCGCCGCGGTTCGCCGACACGCGCCAGCGACTTCGCGTCCACGAAGGCGTATTCCCCCTGCGGCGCCGCCCACGCGGCGACAGGCAGCGCGGCGATGCCGATGAGCAGTTGTCGTCGATCCATCCGGATTCCCTCTAGACGTTCCATGAAGCCACCCCTTCTTCCTGGCGGATCATGGCATGCCGCCTAGAACGGCTTGCTCTTCAAGCCTTTCAACACCGTCGCAAGAACGGCCGTGGCGGCCTGCGGGTCGGACGTCTCCACCGACACCCAGAAACCATGAATGCGGAAGCGGGACACATACGCGATGTAGTGGATGTATTCATCGCTCCCCTCGATGCGACCGAGATAGGAGATCTCCGCCGCTGTTTCGTCCTCGTTCATCCGGACGGAGTCGTCGAGAAAATGGATCGTGCGGCCGCCCCTCACTTGGCGTTCGAGCTTTTTCCGCTCGCGGACCACGCCGGCCGCGACCGCGTAGATCTGCCCCTCGCGCACGGAGACCAGGTGCTCGGAAATCACCAGAGACGCCAGCGGCTCCTTGGAGATGAAGCTCCACACGCCCTCGCCACGTACCTCGGTATCGATCCAGTTCTGGGCCAGGTTCAGTTCGAAGTTTCTCGCTTCGACCCGAGGCGCGCTGTGACAGGCGCCCAACACGGCGAGCAGAAAGACGAAGACGAAGCGCACGGTTCCTCCCGTGGTTTTCTGGATGCAAGGTGCGAACGAGACTGCAGGCAGGCAACGCGCCCGGATTCCCTCAGCCCTTCGCCAACCGCCGCCGCGCCTTCACCGCCGAAGCCAGCCCCTCGAGCACCGGCACCGTCTGCGCGAAGCCGATGCAGGCATCGGTGATCGACACGCCGTGCTTGAGCGCCACGCCGGGCTTGAGGTCCTGCCGCCCTTCCTCGAGATGGCTCTCGATCATGAGGCCGGTGATGCGCCGCTCGCCGCCCGCGATCTGCGCCGCCACGTCTTCCGCCACCACGATCTGGCGCTGGTGCTGCTTGCTGCTGTTGCCGTGCGAGACGTCGATCATGACCTGCGGACGCAGGCCGTTCGCCAGCAGCGCCTGGCAGCTGGACTCGACATCGGCGGCCGAATAGTTGGGCGCCTTGCCGCCGCGCAGGATCACGTGGCAGTCGTCGTTGCCGCGGGTCTCGAAGATCGCCGCCATGCCCATCTTGGTCATGCCCATGAAGGCATGCGGCGCGCGGGCCGCGAGGATGGCGTCGGCCGCGACCTTGACGCTGCCGTCGGTGCCGTTCTTGAAACCGACGGGGCAGCTCAGGCCCGAGGCCAGCTGCCGGTGGCTCTGGCTCTCGGTGGTGCGCGCGCCGATGGCGCCCCAGGCGATCAGGTCGGCGATGAACTGCGGGCTCAAGAGGTCGAGGAACTCGGTGCCGGTCGGCAGGCCCAGCGTGGTCAGCTCGAGCAGCAGGCGTCGCGCGCGCTCCAGGCCCTCGTTGATGGCGAAGCTGCCGTCCAGGTGCGGATCGTTGATGTAGCCCTTCCAGCCCACGGTGGTACGCGGCTTCTCGAAGTAGGCGCGCATCACGATCAGCAGGTCGTCCTGCAGCGAATCGGCCACCTTCTTCAGGCGCTGCGCGTACTCGATGGCCTGGTCGTGATCATGGATCGAGCACGGGCCGACCACCACCACCAGCCGGTCGTCGCGGCCATGCAGCACGTCGGCGATCGCGGCGCGGGCACCCTCGACCAGCGCCAGGGTGTTGTCGCGCACGGGCACGCGCTCCTGCAGCAGCGCGGGGGTCATGAGCGGGCGCACGGCGCCGATGCGCACGTCATCGATCCGGGTGGTGTCGAGCGTGCTGTCGCGGGAGCCGATTTCGGCGTCGTGGAGGGGGTCGTCGAGGCGGGGCATGGTCGTGGGGTGGTGTCGGGGGAGCTCCCGCGATTGTCCTCTCGAAAATGCCCACGGCCTCCCGGGCCCGCATCCGGATAATGCGTCGCCCACCACCGCAGGAGACGAGGATGGAGACAGAACATGGGACGTGAAGCGACCTGCGCCGCGCGCGTCGGCGACGAATCGGCCGAGGTCAAGGCCCTGCTCGAATCGACCGAGCTGATCCTGCGCGGCGCCATCAAGCGCCGCTATGCGATCGCGGCCTTGGCGCAGGTGCAGGCCACGGCCGGCGAGCTGCGCTTCGAGGCGAACGGCGAAGCGGTCGCGCTGGCGCTCGGCGACACCGAGAGCCAGCGCTGGGCCACGAAGATCGCCACGCCGCCGCCCTCGCTCGCGTCCAAGCTCGGCGTGGGACCGGCGCAACCCGCGTTCGTGCTCGGCCGCGTCGACGATGCGGCGCTGACCGAAGCGCTGCGCGGCGCGCGCACCGACGACGCAGCGGCCGCGCATTCGGTCGTGGCCGTGGTCCGCAGCGACGCCGAGCTCGCGGCCACGCTCGAGGCGCATGCCGCGCTGCCCTGCCCCGGGCTCTGGATCGTCCATCCCAAGGGGCGCGGCGCCTCGATCGGCGATAGCGCGATCCGGCAGGCGCTGCGCGAGCGCGGCTATGTCGACCACAAGACCTCGGGGGTCTCCGAGGCGCTCACGGCCACGCGCTACGTCCGGCGCTGAGCGCTAGAAATACCGCGCCCGCCGGTCGTCGCGCGGACCGACCGCGAGGTCTTCCGACAGGCCCTTGAGCACGGCAAAGCCGGCCTGGAGCGCATCGAGGTAGGTGGGGAATCCCGCCGCGGCTTCGAGCAGGCGCTCGTACTCGGGCGAACCGTCGAACGATTCGAGCAGCACCCAGTAGTACTCGCTCGTGTCGTGCTGTTCCACCGTCAGCGCGATGGAGATGAGAGGGCCGAACATGCGGGGATGCTCGCAGCCCCGCATGACGGTCTGAAGAAAGCTAGATCTTCAGGACGGGGAACGACTTCACGAGGTCGTCGAGCGACTTGAGTTGCGTCATCAAGGGCTCGAGCTGGTGCAGCGGCAGCGCGCTCGGTCCGTCGCACTTGGCCTGGGCCGGATCGGGGTGGGCCTCGATGAACAGGCCCGCGAGGCCCAGCGCCATGCCGGCGCGCGCGAGGTCCACGAGCTGTTCGCGGCGGCCGCCCGAGGCGGCGGCGCCGGCCTCGCGCTGCTGCAGCGCATGGGTCACGTCGAAGATCACCGGCAGGTCGCCCGTGGTCTTCTTCATCACGCCGAAGCCCAGCATGTCGACCACCAGGTTGTCGTAGCCGAAGCAGGTGCCGCGGTCGCACAGGATGATCTGGTCGTTGCCCGCTTCCCTGAACTTCTCGACGATGTTGAACATCTGGCTCGGGCTCAGGAACTGCGGCTTCTTGATGTTGATGACGCGGCCGGTCCTGGCGAGCGCCACCACCAGGTCGGTCTGGCGCGCGAGGAAGGCCGGCAGCTGCAGCACGTCGACCACCTCGGCCACCGGCGCGGCCTGGGCCGGCTCGTGGACGTCGGTCAGCACCGGCACGCCGAAGGCCGACTTCACCTCCTGCAGGATGCGCAGGCCCTCGTCGAGGCCGGGGCCGCGGTACGAGTGGATCGACGAGCGGTTGGCCTTGTCGAAGCTTCCCTTGAACACGTAGGGAATGCCGAGCTTGCCGGTGACGCGCACGAACTCCTCGGCGGTGCGCAGCGCCAGGTCCTTCGACTCGAGCACGTTGACGCCGCCGAACAGCACGAAGGGGCCGTCGTTGCGCACGCCGATACCGGGGGGGATGGTGACGTTTTTCATGGGGGAGCTCCTGTCCTGAATCTTGGGGCCTATTGTCGACGCTCCCGACGACCGGGCTCCAGGCCGGGGGCTCAGGGCATCTTCACGGCGATCTGCGACAGCCCGCGCAGGTGGCGCGGCCCGAGGCGCGCGTCGTTGGCCGAGATCAGGCACAGCGCGCCCAGGTGCGGCTCGAGCGGGCCACCGTTCTTCTCGTACAGCACCAGCGCCTTCTCGCCGATGGGGCTGTTGTAGAGCTCGTTCCAGCTGAAGATGGCCTGGTAGCCGTCGTCGCCGAGCGCGACCACCACGCAGCGCTTGAGCTCCGAGCGCGGCCGCTCGGAAAAGCCGCAGGCATCGAGCACGTCGATCAGCCGCGCGCCCGCGTAGCTGTCGACCTGCGCCACGGCACGGCCCGAATAGCACAGCACCTGGGTCGGGCCGAGGTCGTGGCGCACCATGCGCTCGAGCGCCTCGCGCGCGAACGCGGCCGGCCGCGGCACGCCGCCGAGCACGTGCAGCAGGGCACCTGCGCGCGGATTCGGGCTTTCTTCGCCCGCGAAGCGGCGCGGCTCCACGGGCACAACGGCATCCAGGCTCATCGTGGTTCCTCGGTGATCGACAGGTGGCAGGCCGGCATTCTGCGCGGCGGTCCCGGCTGGCGCGATCCGCTTCGGCGTATGGCCGCCATCCGCGAAACAGGATTTCGCCATATTCCACTCGACATAGCGAAAGCCGAATCTACCGCCGATCCGATGCCCCTGCCAGTCGTCAGCGCGCCAGCCGCGGCCCCGCCATGATGATGAACATGCCGAGCAGGCTGACCCCCACGCCGACCCAGTCGGTCACGCTCGGCTGCACCTTGTCGACCGCCCAGAGCCACAGCACCGCCACGCCGATGTAGACCCCGCCATAGGCCGCGTACACCCGGCCCGCCGCGGTCGGGTGCAGGGTCAGCAGCCAGGCGAACAGCGCCAGCGAGACCGCCGCGGGCAGCAGCAGCCAGGCCGAATGGCCCTGGCGCAGCCAGAGATAGGGCAGGTAGCAGCCCACGATCTCGGCCAGCGCGGTGGCGACGAAGAGGGCGAAGGTCTTGAGCAGGTCCATGCGGGGATTCTCGGCGCGGATCGCGCCACCGTCGGCCGCTCGGGCCCGGCGCGTGCCAGGCCCGCGACACCCCGGCTAGGTATACTTTCCGACACATTTTTGCGGCAACCGGCCCCCGCTCGCGCGGGAAGACGCACACAACGCCGGTGCCTCGGGAGGACCTCATGGACGAGCACACGGGATCGCGGCGCGAACCGCAGTGGACGGGAGACATCGCAGCCGCGGCCCCCGGCTGGGAGCCGGGCTTCCTGCGCGACGACCGCGAACGCGGGCGCAAGGCCGGTCCGCTGCTGTGGGGCCTGGCGGCCCTCTCGCTGGCGGCGCTCGAGGCCACCACGCTGTTCTTCGGACGCTCGGAAGCGATGTCCCCGGCGTTCCGCATCGGCACCGCGCTGGGCGCCCTGCTCTGGCCCTTCGTCGTGGTGCTGCTCTGCTCGCTCTGGGACCACCGCTTCAGCCAGCGCCGCGGCGTCAAGGTCTTCGCCTGGACCTGCCTCGTGCTGGCGGCCGTGTCCTTCGCGAGCATCGCCACCACCCGCGGCTACTGGCAGCGCTGGCTCAACAAGGACAACCTCACCGCCGAGGACTTCCGGCGCCAGGCCGGGCGCTGCGCGCGCGAAGCCGACCTGGCCTGCGAGGAAGCCAACTGGCAGGACTACGTGCGCCTGCTGCCCGGCGACACCCTCGGCCTGGCCAACCTCGGCATGGCACAGGCCCGGCGCGGCAAGCACCAGCAGGCGGTCGAGAACTTCGAGCGCGCCGAAGCGCTCGGCGAAGGCGCCTACGACCTGTTCGCCTTCCATGCCGACAGCCTCTCGAAGCTGGGCCGCGGCGAGGAGGCGATCGCGTGGTCCTACAAGGCGCTGGCGGCGCAGCCCGCGCTGGTGGACGTGCGCGCCAAACTCGCGCGCCTGCTGGTCGCGGCCGGCCGGCCCTACGAAGCCCTGTCGCTGCTGCAGGCCTACGACAGCCAGGCCCAGGCGCGCGGCAGCCCGCTCTATTTCGCGGGCCAGCGCATCGCCATCGAGACCGCCATCGACCAGAGCGGCGCCGCCGCGGCCCCGGAGCGCGCCGGCCTGCGCCTGCCGGCCTATGGCGGGCACTTCTTCGCGCCGGTCAACCTCGGCGAAGCCAAGGCCATGGCCTTCATGGTCGACACCGGCGCCACGCGGCTGTCGCTGGCGGAAGAGACGCTGCGGCAATCGAAGGTGGCCTACCGCGTCGTCGATCCGAGCGTCAGGATGTTCACCGCCGACGGCCGCCGGGTCGTCGCCAAGGCGATCGTGATCGATGCCATCCGCATCGGCCGCTTCGAGCTCAAGAACGTGCAGGCCATCACCTGCGCCGACTGCCTGCCGCTGCTCGGTCAGTCGGTGCTGTCGATGTTCGACATGCGCTCCAGCAAGGTCCAGGGGCTGGAGTTCATGACGCTGGTGAAGCGCGGCGGCTGAGCGCCGGTGCTCGAGCGCGACAGGCCCCGCGGAACCCCGACAAGAAAAGACGCGCAGGAGGATGCGATGAACTCACCGACCCGGCTGCGCCACATCGCGCTGGCCCTCGCCTGCGCCTGCACCGTGCCCCATGCGCTCGCCACCGATTGGCGCCGCGTCGGCAACCCGACACCGGATGGCGACAACATCTACCTCGACGTGAACGGCCCCGCGCGGGAGCCGGGCGGCCATGTCGTCGCGAGCCTGCTGTTCGACTATGGGCAGGAACATCGGACCGCCGACGGTCGCGCCTATGGGTCCGACGTCCGGATCACGCGGATCGATTGCCAGCGGGAACGCCTCGCGGACCAGAGCATCGTGAGCTACGCGGGACGTGCCAGCCAGGGACCGGTGGTTCGACGCATGGTGCGCGCACCGTCGGAGGCCGAGGCCGCCATGGAACCCGCGCTCGCGCACTCCACCGGGCAGGCCATCGTCTGGGCCGTGTGCGAACTCATGGTGCGCGGCAAGCCGCGGGGCTACAAGCCACCGCCTTGAGCCGTCCGACGAGGCGCCGGGCTCAACCTGTCGTGCTCCCTGGCCGCTCCTCCTGGAACAACCGCTCCAGCATCCGCGCCAGCCGGTCCACGTCCACCGGCTTGGTCAGGTGTCCGAGGAAGCCGGTCTCGAAGCTGGTGTCACGGTCGCTGGGCTGGCCGTAGCCGGTCACGGCGATCAGCGCGGGCGGGTCGACCAGTTCGGCGCGCAGCCGGCGCGCAACCTCGTGGCCGTCGATGCCGGGCAGGCCGATGTCGAGCAGCACGACGTCGGGCCGGCCGGCCTTGACCGCCTCGATCGCCGCGAAGCCGTCGTGCACGACCGCGCTGGCATAGCCCAGCGCGTCCATCAGCAGCGCCATGGTCTCGGCGGCGTCCTGGTTGTCGTCGACCACCAGCACCAGCCGTTCGCCGGGCGCCCGGCCCGAGGTGCCCTCGCCCGCCAGCGGCTCGGCCACGGCCGCCAGGTTGACGACGAACTCGCTGCCCTCGCCCGCGCGCCCGCTGCTGAACACGCTGACCCGGCCGCCATGCAGCGCGACCAGCTGCTGCACCAGGCTCAGCCCGAGGCCAAGGCCGCCCTTGGAGCGCGCGGCGTCCTGCTCGCCCTGCACGAACAGGTCGAAGATGCGGTGGACGTCCTGCGGCGCGATGCCCGGGCCGGTGTCGCGCACCACGATCTCGGCCTCGATCGGGCTGGCGCCCGCGACGCCGGGCGCGGTGGGGCCGGCGCCGAGCCGCAGCTCGATGCGCCCGCCGTTGTCGGTGAACTTGGCGGCGTTGTGCACCAGGTTGCTGACCACCTGCACCAGCCGCGCCCGGTCGCCCGTGACCCAGGGGTCGGCGCCATCGACCTGCAGGTCGAGCACCTGCGACTTCAGCGCGACCAGCGGACGCACCGTCTCGACCGCGTCGTGGATCACGTCGCGCAGCCGCACCGGCTTGGCCTCGAGGTGGATCTTGCCGCTGGTGATGCGGCCCACGTCGAGCAGGTCGTCGATCAGCCGGGTCATCTGCCGCAACTGCCGGTCGATGATGTCGCGCGTGCTGTTGAAGATGCGCGACTCGATCTTCTCGCGCTTGAGCAGCTCGAGCGCATTCGAGATCGGCGCGAGCGGGTTGCGCAGCTCGTGCCCGAGCATCGCGAGGAAGGTGGCCATGCGCCGCCCCTCGTCCTCCAGCGCGGTGATGCGCCGGCGCTCGCTGAGGTCGCGCGTGACCTTGGCGAAGCCCTTGTGGTGCCCCGCCGCGTCGTACAGCGCCGTGATGACCACGCTGGCCCAGAAGCGGCTGCCGTCCTTGCGCACGCGCCAGCCCTCGTCCTCGAAGCGGCCGTCGCGCAGCGCGTTGCGCAGCTCCTGCGCGGGCCAGCCGCTGGAGGCCACGTCGGGCGGATAGAAGGTCGAGAAGTGACGGCCGATGATCTCGGCCGCCTCGTAGCCCTTGTTCTTCTGCGCGCCCGCGTTCCAGCTGATCACGTGGCCCGCGGGGTCGAGCATGAAGATCGCATAGTCCTTCACGCCCTCGACCAGCAGCCGGAAGCGCTCCTCGCTCGCGCGCAGCAGTTCGTCCTGCAGGCGCCGTTCGCTGAGGTCGCGCGTGATCTTGGAGAAGCCGCGCACCGTGCCGTCGGGCCCGGTGAGCCGCGTGATGACCACGCTGGCCCAGAAGCGCGTGCCGTCCTTGCGCACGCGCCAGCCCTCGTCCTCGAAATGGCCCGCCTCCCGTGCCTGCGCAAGCTCCTGGCGCGGCCCGTCGCGCTGCTGCGCTTCGGCCGGATAGAGCATCGAGACATGGCGCCCGAGGATCTCGGGAGCTTCATAGCCGCTGACGAGCCGCGCACCGGCGTTCCAGCTCAGCACCATGCCATCGGGATCGAGGAAGAAGATCGCGTAGTCGGTGACGGCATCGATCATCTGCCGGTGATCGGCGTCCGACAGGTTGGCGATGGACAGCCACTCGGCGGCGGGATCTGGCATGTGTTTTGTTCTCTCGGACAGTGGGTTCGTGCCGGTTCCCCCTCGGCTGGACCGGGGAGTATTCCCCCGCCCGGCGGCCCGATCCGTGGGACGTTGCCGACATTTGCGGTCGGCCATCCTGCTGGGGCCACTGGATTCGGTTGGCCTGGCGGGCCAAACTGCCGAGGTGTCGAAAGAGAGATGCGAGCAGCTCGACCCACTCGAGCGTGGACGAGGGATCGGCGCCCTCGGCGGCGCCGTCGACGGTGATCGGGCTGTGTCGCCGTCCGGGGCGCGAGGAATTCAGCGGCCAGGATCAGCGGGGTTTTCGCATCGGTGCCTGCGCCGCTGCAACGCCTGGTCACGCAGCAGCGCCCCCCGTGCGCTGGACCGCAGGCCAGCGGGATCGGATCTCACTGTGCTGTGAGAACCACGATCTCGCCGTTGGAGCCGCGCTGATAGAACAGCTCGTTGCCTTTCAGGCGCACCTCGTTGCACCGGCTTTCGAGGGCCTTGCGCATGTCCTGGCAGAGCTTCGTGCCATCGAGCCGGACCGTGCCATCGAAGATGCCTCCACCGGGCCCGGCACCGGTGCCGCCGCGCCGGTACGCCAGCCGGAAGTAGTCGTCGGGGCCGAAGTCCATCGTCCAGCCCGTGCCATCCATTCGCGTGCCCACGAACTTCTTGCCGTTGAGGCCCTTGAGCGTCTCGGGCGTCAGTGCCACGGCCTCCGCCGGAAACTCCGGCGCGGCCGACTGGGCCAGCGCAGCCGGCAGAGCGATCCCGAGCGCAGCCGCTGCGAATGCGCAGCGACGGATATGTTGCAGGGTTCTCATGCTTTCGATCTCCTGTCCGCCTCAAGGCGTGAGTTGAAGCCCCCCTCCGGGCGCTCTGCGGCGGAAGTATTGAGACCGGCCCGTTCCTTGGCATCCTTCGAATCAAGTAGATCCTTGGCAGGCGCCGCACACGTCCCCTACAGCGGGGACAGACAAGCCGGGCCCCTGCGAACACCATCGCGCTGCAGGAGACACGCAGATGGAATGGCTGATCCCTTACAAGCTCGACACCGACGCGCCCGACGGCGGCCGGCCCTCGCTCCAGGCGCCATGCGCGCCGGAACCGGTGCCGCACGCCGCGCGGCATCGCAACGCATGGACGCGCGTGCGCGCCCTCTTCTTCCCCACCCCGATGCGCGCGCCATGCAGCAGGTCGTGATCGTCGGCGCGGGCCATGCGGGCTTCCAGTGCTGCGCCTCGCTGCGCCAGGAAGGTTTCGAGGGCGCCATCGTGCTGGTGGGCGACGAGGCCAGCCTGCCCTACCAGCGGCCGCCGCTGTCGAAGGCCTACCTGCTCGCGAAGGCGAGCGCGAGCGACCTGCATTTCCGGCCCGAGCGCTTCTTCGAGGAACAGCGCGTGCAGCGCGTGCAGGGCCGCGTCGAGCTGATCGACCGCGCCGCGCAGCGCGTGGTGCTGACGTCGGGCCAGGCGATCGCCTACGACCATCTCGTGATCGCCACCGGATCGAGCCCGCGCCGCATGCGCGTCGAGGGCGCGGAACTCGAGGGCGTGATGAGCCTGCAGACGCTGGCCGATGCCGACCGGCTGCGCGAGCGGCTGGCCGACAGCCGGCGCGCGGTGGTGATCGGCGCGGGCTTCATCGGGCTCGAGTTCGCCTCGGT
>NZ_JBZAYE010000329.1:0-8064 GCF_058244205.1 Variovorax sp. 20P10.2.4 | reverse complement strand
ACCACGTCGCGCCCGGCCGCGGCCGACAGGTCGAGGCCGCGCTGCTGCAGCGCCTTGAGCGTGTACGACAGCGCGCCCGGGATGCGGCGCGGATCGACCTGCTGGCCGGCCGCGCCGCGCACGTCGATCACCAGCGGCGGCTCGTCGCCCGCGAGCATCTCGTGCAGCTCGTCGACCGAGATGCGCGGCATGCCGGTCAGCCGCATGAAGGCGCGGCGGCGCCACCAGCGCACCACCAGGAACACGACCAGCAGCACGCCCAGCGCCATGGTGGCGATGCCGCCGGCCTGCGCCATCACGGCGAGCACGTCCTGGATCTGGTTGCGGAAGCCCCAGCCCAGGCCGAGGAACAGGCCGGTCCAGATCAGCGCGGCGCCGATGTCGAAGCCGATGAAGCGCGGCACCGACATGCCGAGCGCGCCCGCCATCGGCGGCGCCACCACCGACACGCCCGGCACGAACTTGGCGGCCACCAGCGACAGGCCGCCCCAGTCGCCGATCAGCGATTCGCCGCGACGCACGCAGGAGTCGGGCGCCAGCGAGATCCGGCACAGGAGGCGCATGAAGCGATAGCCGAAGCGCCGGCCGGCATAGAACCAGGCGCCGTCGCCCAGCAGGTTGGCCGCCACCGCCGCGAGCACCACGCCGGCCAGCGAGATGTCGCCGGCCGCGAGCAGCGCGCCGGTGACCACCAGCACCGCGGCCGCTGGCACCGGCAGGCCCAGGCGGGCGGCGAAGCTGGCGGCGAACACCACCAGGATCGCGTTCTGCACCAGCAGCGACATCAGCTGTGCCATGGCAACGGCTCCGTGATGGCGAAAGAGGGTGCGAACGTGGTCATGGGCGGCATGGATTCTGCGGCATGGCGCAAGGGCCTGTCGCCGGGAGGCCATTGGCCATGCGGGTTGCGGCGCGTTCCGGGGGTCATGGCCGGCCCCCGCGCGACGGGTTCAGGCCGCCGGCCGGGCGACGCTGAATTCGAAGGTATTCACGCCGTCCGCGCTGGCCGCGGCGACCTGCCCGCCATGCATGCTGGCCACGGCCCGCACGATCGCCAGCCCGAGCCCGTGGCCATGGTGCTCGCCGCCGTCGTTGCGCGCGGCATCGACGCGGTAGAAGCGGTCGAACAGGTGCTGCAGGTGCGCCTCGGCGATCGGCGCGCCGGGATTCGACACGCCGATCCAGGTCGCCGCGGGCGTCTCGCGCAGCCGCACCGCGATGCGCGCGCCCGGCGGCGAATGCTCGATTGCGTTCTGCAGCAGGTTCGACATGGCGCGGCGGAACAGCGCGGTCTCGAGCTGCGCCTCGGCCAGCACGTCGCCCTCGATCTCGACCTGCGCGCCGCTCTCCTCGAGCACGAACTCGAAGAACTCGATGGTCTTGCGCACCTCCTGCGCCACCGGCGTCAGCACCAGGCCGGTGGCGACCTCGCCGCGGTCGGCGCGCGCGAGGAACAGCATGTCGTTGACGATCGAGCGCAGCCGCTCCAGGTCCTCGAGGTTGGCCTGCAGCACCTCCTCGAACTGCGGCGCGCTGCGCTGGCGCGACAGCGCGACCTGGGTGCTGCCGATCAGGTTGGCCAGCGGCGTGCGCAGCTCGTGCGCCACGTCGGCATTGAAGGCCTCGAGCTGGCCATAGGCCTCTTCGAGCCGCGCCAGCGCGCCGTTGAAGGCCTCGGCCAGTCCCGACAGCTCGACCGGCAGCGCGCCCGAACGCAGCCGCTGCGAGCGCATCTTGGGCCGCAGCGCCTGCGCCTCGCGCGAGAGCTGGTCGAGCGGGCGCAGGCCGACGCGCGCGATCCAGTAGCCGGCGGCCGCCACCACCAGCACCGCGCCCAGTCCCAGCGATACCAGCGCCGTGAGGAAGGTGCGGCGGGTGCGCGCATAGGGCTCGGTGTTCTTGCCGACGATCAGCCGCACGGCCGGGCGCTGCTCGAACGGCGGGATGTGGGCCGACAGCGTGCGGTAGGGCTTCTCTTCGCCGGGCAGCAGCAGGCTGCGGCCGGTCTCGCGCGTGAGCGCGTCGATCTCGGCCATGCCCTTGCCGTACTGGAAGCGCGGATCGTCGCTGAGCACCCAGAAGCGGGTGCTGCCGTCCTCGGGCGTCAGCGCGTCCATGCGCGCCTGCACGCGCGACCAGCGCTCGGGCGTGCCGATGGCCTGGATCCAGAACTGCAGGCTCTTGACCGTGGTGTCGAGCTCCTCGTACTGGTGGCGCTCGAGCTCGCGCAGCAGCACGCCCTGCAGCGCCGCGCCGATCAGCGCGAAGGTGGCGAGCGCCGCCGCCGCGAACATCAGCACCAGCCGCGCGGCGATCGAGCGCTTCATGGCGTGGCGCCGTCCTCGCGCAGCTCCATCACGTAGCCCATGCCGCGGATGGTGTGCAGCAGCTTGGGCGAGAAAGGCACGTCGATCTTGTCGCGCAGCCGCTTGATCGCGACCTCGACCACGTTGGTGTTGCTGTCGAAGTTCATGTCCCACACCAGCTCGGCGATGGCGGTCTTCGAGAGGATCTCGCCCTGGCGCCGCGCCAGCACCGCGAGCAGCGCGAACTCCTTGGCCGTGAGGTCGATGCGGGTGGCGCCGCGGAAGGCCTTGCGCGCGAGCAGGTCGATCTGCAGGTCGGCGATGCGCAGCTGCATCGGCTCCTGCTTGCGGCCGCGCCGGTTCAGCGCCTGCAGCCGCGCCAGCAGCTCGAGGAACGAGAAGGGCTTGACCAGGTAGTCGTCGGCGCCCTCGTGCAGTCCCTTGACGCGGTCCTCCACGCGGTCGCGCGCGGTCAGCATGATCACCGGCGTCTGCTTCACGGCGCGCAGCCCGCGCAGCACCGAGAAGCCGTCCTGGCCCGGCAGCATCACGTCGAGCACGATCACGTCGTAGTCGTGCGTGAGCGCCAGGTGCTGGCCGTCGATGCCGTTGTGCGCCATGTCGACCGCGCAGCCCTGCTCCGTCAGCCCCTTCGAGAGGTAGTCGGCGGTTCTCAACTCGTCTTCGACGATCAGGATCTTCATGGCGTGGCGTGCTGCGGTGCGAGGCGGTGCGTTGTCTCCGGTGCTCAATGCGCCTCGGCCGCCGCCGGGGCCTGGCCGCCCTTGCGGATCCGGCGCGCTTCCTTGCGGCGCAGGTACCAGTAGTGGGCGCGGTCCAGGTAGAGGTAGACCACCGGCGTGGTGAACAGCGTGAGCGCCTGCGAGAGTACCAGCCCGCCGACCATCGCGTAGCCCAGCGGCCGGCGCAGCTCGGAGCCCGAGCCGTGGCCCAGCATCAGCGGCAGGCCCGAGAGCAGCGCGCACATGGTGGTCATCATGATCGGGCGGAAGCGCAGCAGGCAGGCCTGATAGATCGCCTCGTGCGGCTTCATGCCCTGCTCGCGCTCGGCCTTGAGCGCGAAGTCGATCATCATGATCCCGTTCTTCTTGACGATGCCGATCAGCAGGATGATGCCGATCAGCGCGATCACGCTGAGGTCGTAGCCGCCCGCCATCAGGATCAGCAGCGCCCCCACGCCGGCCGAGGGCAGGGTCGAGAGGATCGTCAGCGGATGGATGTAGCTCTCGTAGAGCAGGCCCAGCACGATGTAGACCGCCACCAGCGCCGCCGCGATCAGGTAGGGCTGCGAGGCCAGCGAATCCTGGAACGCCTGGGCCGTGCCCTGGAAGGCGCCGGTCAGCGACTGCGGCATGCCCATCTCGGACTGCGCGGCCTTGATCGCGTCGACCGCCTGGCCCAGCGAGGCGCCGGGCGCGAGGTTGAACGAGATCGTCACGGCCGGGAACTGTCCCTGATGGCTGATCGAGAGGTAGGCGGTCTTGCTGGTGTCGACCTTCACGAAGGTCGACAGCGGCACCTGCTGGCCGGTGATCGGCGAGCTCAGGTAGAGCTTGCTGAACAGCGCCGGGTCCTGCTGCAGCGCGGGCGTCACTTCCAGCACCACGTGGTAGCTGTTGAGCTGCGTGAAGTACTGCGCCACCTGGCGCTGGCCGATGGCGTCGTACAGCGTGGCGTCGATCGCGGCCGGCGAGATGCCGAAGCTCGAGGCGCGGTCGCGGTCGATGGTCAGCACGGCCGAGGCGGCGGCGTTCTGCTGGTCGGTCGCGAGGTCGGTCACCTCGGGCACCTGGCGCAGCTTGGCCAGCAGGCGCGGTGCCCAGGTGTTGAGCTCGTCGAGGTTCGAGTCGGTCAGCGTGTACTGGTACTGGGTGCGCGAGGAGCGCCCGCCCACGCGGATGTCCTGCCCGGCCTGCAGGAACAGGTTCACGCCCTGCACCTTCGCGAGCTGCGGGCGCAGCCGCGCGATGATCTCGTCGGCATTGGCGGTGCGGCCCTCGTCCTTGGGCTTGAGGCTGATGAAGAAGTTGCCGGTGTTGTAGGTCGACGAGCTGCCGTTCATGCCGAAGCCGGTCACGTCGGGGTCCTTGCGCACCACGTCGGCCAGCTCGAGCATGCGCGCATTCATCGAGGCGAAGGAGGCATCCTGCGCCGACTCGGCGAAGCCCGAGATGAAGCCCGTGTCCTGCTGCGGGAAGAAGCCCTTCGGGATCACCACGAACAGCGCGCCGGTGGCCACCACGGTGGCGATGAACACCATCAAGGTGATGAACTGGTGGTCGAGCACCACGTGCAGCCCGCGCTTGTAGCCATTGAGCATGGCATCGAAGCCGCGCTCGAACAGCAGGTACAGCCGCCCATGGCGCCGCGCATGCTCGTTCTTGAGGAAGCGCGAGCACAGCATCGGCGTGAGCGTGAGCGAGATCACCACGCTCACCACGATGGTCAGCGTGACGGTGACCGCGAACTCGCGGAACAGCCGCCCGACGATGCCGCCCATCAGCAGCAGCGGGATGAACACCGCGATCAGCGAGACCGAGATCGACACGATGGTGAAGCCGATCTCGCCCGCGCCCTTGTACGCGGCCTCCAGCGGCGCCATGCCCTCCTCGACGTAGCGGTAGATGTTCTCGAGCATCACGATCGCGTCGTCGACCACGAAGCCGACCGCGATGGTCAGCGCCATCAGCGAGAGGTTGTCGAGGCTGTAGCCCAGCAGGTACATCACGGCCACCGTGCCCAGCAGCGCCAGCGGCACCGTCACGCTGGGGATCAGCGTGGCCGGCACGTTGCGCAGGAACACGAAGATCACGGCCACCACCAGCGCGATGGTCAGCAGCAGCGTGAACTCCACGTCCTTGACCGAGGCGCGGATGGTCTGGGTGCGGTCGATGATGGCGTTGACGTCCACCGTCGGCGGGATCGAGGCCTTGAGCCGCGGCAGCGCGGCGTTGATGCGGTCCACGGTCTCGATCACGTTGGCGCCCGGCTGCTTGGTGATGGCCAGCACGATCGAGCGGCCGTTCTGCACCGTGCTGCCCTCGGGCGCGGCGGCGCCGGCATAGGCCCAGCCCGCGATCTTCGCGTTCTCGGGGCCGTCGACCGCCACGCCGAGGTCGCGCACGCGGATCGGCGCGCCGTTGCGGTAGGCCAGCACCACGTCGTTCCAGGGCTGGGCCTTGAGCAGCTGGTCGTTGGTGTAGACGGTGAAGCTCTGGTTCGGCCCGTCGATCGTGCCCTTGGGCGCGTTCACGGTGGCCGAGGACAGCACGGTGCGCACGTCCTCCAGGCTCAGGCCCAGCGCCGCGAGCTTGGCCGGGTCGACCTGGATGCGCACGGCCGGCTTCTGCGCGCCGCCGATGTTGACCAGGCCCACGCCCGAGATCTGCGAGATCTGCTGCGCGAGGATGTTGTCGGCGTAGTCGTTGACCTCGGTCAGCGGCAGCGTCTTCGACTGCACCGACAGGATCAGGATCGGCGAGTCGGCCGGGTTCACCTTGCGGAAGGTCGGCGGGCTCGGCAGGTTGGCCGGCAGCTGGCCGGTGGAGGCATTGATGGCGGCCTGCACGTCGAGCGCGGCGGCATCGATGTTGCGGTCGAGGTCGAACTGCAGCGTGATCTGGGTGCTGCCCAGGCCGCTGGTCGAGGTCATCTGCGACAGGCCCGCGATCAGCGAGAACTGGCGTTCGAGCGGCTGCGCCACGTTCGAGGCCATGGTCTCGGGACTGGCGCCCGGCAGGTTGGCAGAGACCTGGATGGTCGGGAAGTCGACCTGCGGCAGCGGCGCCACCGGCAGCAGCGGGAACACCGCGGCGCCGACCAGCAGGATGGCCAGCGCGAGCAGCGTGGTGCCGATCGGGCGCTTGATGAAGGCGGCGGAAATGCTCAATTGCGCACCCCGCTCGCGTTGCCGGCGCCGGCCGCGGCGGCCGGGGGCGCGGCCTTGGCCGCGGTCTTGTTCTCGGCCACCGTGGCGCCGGGCCGCAGCTTGTACTGGCCGTCGATCACCACGCGCTGGCCGGCGGCCACGCCCTGGTCGAGCACGGCCGTGCCGTCGGCGATCTGCACCACGTGCACCGGCACCGAGTTGGCCTTGTTCTCGGCATCGACGGCCCAGACGTAGGTGCCGTCCTGGCTGCGCTGCACCGCCGCGGCCGGCACGGTCAGCGCGCCCGCGCGGCGGTCGAGCTGCAGCCGCACGTTGACGTACTGGCCGGGCCACAGCGTGTGCTGCGGGTTGGCGAAGCTGCCCTTGAGCTGCACCGTGCCACTGGTGGTGTCGATCTGGTTGTTGAGCAGGATCAGCTTGCCGGTGCCCAGCAGCTGGGTGCCGGCGCGGTCGTAGGCCACCACCGAGAGCGGCGCCGCGCCCTTGGGCTGCAGCCGGTTGATGTCCTGCACCGCGTCCTCGGGCAGCGTGAACTGCACCGCGATCGGGTCGATCTGGTTGATGACCACCAGCCCGCCGGTGTCGGCCGCATGCACGATGTTGCCCGGGTCGACCAGCCGCGCGCCCACGCGGCCGTCGATCGGCGCGTCGATGCGCGTGAAGCTCAGCTGCACCTGCGCGAACTGCACCTGCGCGGCATCGGTCTGCACCGTGGCCTCGAGCTGGCTGACCAGCGCCTTCTGGGTGTCGACCTGCTGCTTCGTGGCCGCGTCCTGCGCGATCAGCGTGGTGTAGCGCGCGAGGTCGGCGCGCGCATTCCCGAGCTGCGCCTGGTCGCGCGCCTGGGTGGCACGGGCCTGCGCGAGCTGGGCCTGCAGCGTGCGCGGATCGAGCTGCGCGAGCATCTGGCCGGCCTTCACGTCCTGGCCCTCGACGAAGCCCACCTTGTCGAGCTGGCCGTCGATGCGCGCCTTGACGGTGACGGTGGCCATCGAGGCCACGGTGCCGATGCCGCCGCGGTAGACCTGCACGTCCTGCGCCTGCACCGGCGCGGTGGTCACCAGCACCGGCGGCACCTTGGCCTCGGGCGTGGCAGCCGAGGCCTTGCGGCCCAGGGTCCAGGCGCCCCCGCCGAGCACGGCGACGAGGGCGGCGATGGCGAACCAGGCGGCGCTGCGTCGCGCGTGGGGACGGGCGGCGGCGTCGCCGGCGGGGGAAGGTGCGGGATTCGTCATGGCATCAGGTTCCGGAAGTCGTTGCAGCGGCGGTGGTGGCGGCATCGGCGGCATCGGCATGCCAGCCGCCGCCGGTCGCCGCGATCAGCGCCACGCTGGCGGCGAGCTGGCGCGCCAGCAGTTGCGCGGCCGTGCGCTGGTTGGTCAGCGAGAGCTGCTGCGCGGTCACCACGCTCAGGTAGGTGGCGGTGCCGGCGCGGTACTGGGCCAGCGCGAGGCGCTCGGCCGTCTGCGAGGCCTGCACGGCCTGCGCCTGCAGCTGCGATTCGTGGTCGAGCACGCGCAGGGTGGCGAGGTTGTCCTCGACCTGCTGGAAGCCGCCGAGCACGGTCTGCTTGTAGAGCGCGACCGAGGCGTCGTAGGCGGCCACGGCCTGCTCGCTGTGGGCCTTGCGCAGGCCGCCGTCGAACACGGTCTGCGCGAGCACCGCGCCCAGCGACCAGACGCGGCTCGGGGTGTCGAACAGCGAAGCCAGCTTGCCGGCGCTGAAGCCGCCGCTCGCGCTCAGCACGATCTGCGGGAAGTAGGCGGCCTTGGCCACGCCGATCTGCGCATTGGCGGCCTGCACGCGGCGCTCGGCCGCGGCGATGTCGGGACGGCGCTCGAGCAGTTC
>NZ_JBZAYE010000328.1:0-8088 GCF_058244205.1 Variovorax sp. 20P10.2.4 | reverse complement strand
GCACCGTCTACCTGCTGCGTCCCGACCAGCATGTGAGCGCGCGCTGGCGCGCACCGTCGCCCGCGCAGATCCGCGCGGCCTTCGACCGCGCGCTGGCCCGGGCCTGAGACGACACGCAGCGAGACATTGCCCATGACCGCATCCACCCCCACGCTGATCACCGACGCGCACCTCGAGGCGCCCGACGATTTCTACGAAGCGCTGATCGAGGCGCACCAGGGCCTGAGCACCGAGGAGAGCCATGCGTACAACGCGCGCCTCGTGCTACTGCTGGCCAACCACATCGGCTCGCTGCCCGTGCTGCGCGAAGCGCTCGCGGCCGCGAAATGAACACCATCCAGTGAGGACACCATGACCGCCGCAACTCCCGCCACCGAGCGCCGCTACCAGAGCGGCTTCGGCAACGAATACGCGTCCGAGGCCGTGCCCGGCGCGCTGCCGCAGGGCCGCAACAACCCGCAGCGCGGGCCCTTCGACCTCTACACCGAGCTGCTCTCGGGCACCGCCTTCACCGCGCCGCGCCACGAGAACCGCCGCACCTGGCTCTACCGCCGCCAGCCCTCGGTGGTGTCGGGCCGCTACCAGCCCTATGCGCAGGCGCACTGGAGCACCGGCGCCGACCGCGAGATCGCGCTGCCGCCCGAGCCGCTGCGCTGGCATCCGCAGCCGCTGGACGGCGCGGGGGAACATGACTTCGTCGACGGCATGCACACCATCGCGGCCAACGGCGATGCCGAGTCGCAGGTCGGCATCGGCTCGCTGATGTACCTGGCGGGCCGCTCGATGGACAAGCGCGCCTTCGTCAACGCCGACGGCGAGATGCTGGTGGTGCCGCAGCAGGGCCGGCTGGTCATCACCACCGAGCTCGGCGTGCTCGAGGTGAAGCCCGGCGAGATCGCGCTGCTGCCGCGCGGCATGGCCTTCAAGGTGGCGCTGCCCGACGGACTCTCGCGCGGCTACGTCTGCGAGAACTACGGCGCGCACTTCCGCCTGCCCGAGCTCGGCCCGATCGGCTCAAACGGCCTGGCCAACGCGCGCGACTTCCAGGCGCCGGTGGCGGCCTTCGAAGCGGAAGAAGGCGGCTACGAGATCGTCAAGAAGTTCGGCGGCCGCTTCTGGCACGCGCCGATGAAGCAGACGCCCTTCAACGTGGTCGCCTGGCACGGCAACCTGTCGCCCGTGAAGTACGACACCGCGCACTTCATGGTGATCGGCTCGATCAGCTTCGACCATCCCGATCCCTCGATCTTCACCGTGCTGACCTCGCCCAGCGACACGCCCGGCACCGCCAACTGCGACTTCGTGATCTTCCCGCCGCGCTGGATGGTGATGGAGAACACCTTCCGTCCGCCGTGGTTCCACCGCAACCTGATGAGCGAGTTCATGGGCCTGGTGCTCGGCGAGTACGACGCCAAGCCCGGCGGCTTCAAGCCCGGCGGCGCGAGCCTGCACAACAGCATGGTGCCGCACGGCCCCGACGAGGAAGCCTTCGACAAGGCCACCCACGCCGACCTCAAGCCGCACAAGCTCGACAACACGCTGGCCTTCATGTTCGAGAGCCGCTACCGCTTCATCCCGACAAACTTCGCGCTGCAGAGCCAGGCGCTCGACACCGACTACGCCGACTGCTGGGCCGGCCTCAAGGACCAGTTCAAGCCATGAGCCCCGTCTTCGCCCTGACGCGCCGCGCCGCGGTCCTCGCGCTGCTCGCCGCACCTTTGTTCTCGCAGGCCGCGGACTACCCCGCCAAGCCGATCCGCTTCATCGTGCCCTACACCCCGGGCGGCACCACCGACCTGGTGGCGCGCACCGTGGGCCAGAAGGTGTCGGAGAAGCTGGGCCAGCCGGTGCTGATCGACAACCGCGGCGGCGCGGGCGGCAACATCGGCATGGACGCCGTGGCCAAGGCCGCGCCCGACGGCTACACCATCGGCTTCGGCGCCATCTCGACCAATGCGCTGAACCCGCACATCTACAAGTCGATGGCCTTCGATCCGCGCAAGGACTTCACCGCCATCAGCCTGCTGGGCACCTCGACCATCGTGCTCGAAGTGCCGGCGGCCTCGCCGATCAAGTCGGTGGCCGACCTGATCGCGGCCGCGAAGAAGACCCCCGGCATGCCCTACGCCACCGCGGGCGCGGGCACCTCGATGAACCTGGCCGGCGTGATGTTCGCGCAGATGACCGGCACCGAGCTGACGCACGTGGCCTACAAGGGCAGCGGCCCGGCCATCACCGACATGCTTGGCAACAACATCGGCCTGATGTTCGACAACCTGCCGGCCTCGCTGCCGCACATCCAGGCCGGCAAGCTGCGCGCGCTGGCCGTGGCCGGGCCCACGCGCTCGCCCTCGCTGCCCGAGGTGCCGACCATCGCCGAGGCCGGCCTCAAGGGCTATGCGCTCGAGCCCTGGTTCGGCGTCTACGGTCCCGCCAACCTGCCGGCGCCGATCGTGAAGGCGCTCAACGAGGCCTTCGTGGAGGCGCTCGCGCAGCCCGACGTGAAGGCCAAGCTGGCGCAGGCCGGCTTCTCGCCGCGCGGCTCGAGCGCGCAGGAACTGGCCACGCTCACGCAGACCGAGTACCAGCGGCTCGGCGAGGTGGCGAAGAAGGCCGGCATGACGGCCGAGTGAACCGAACACCGCAACGAAAGACACATCCATGACCACCGCACTGAACGCCACCCACGACCCCAAGCTGCGCAGCTGGGTCGCCTCGGCCAATGAAGCCGGCAGCGACTTCCCGATCCAGAACCTGCCCTTCGGCCGCTTCCGCGCCGCCGGCAGCACCGAGGCCTTCCGCATCGGCGTCGCCATCGGCGACCAGGTGCTCGACCTGCGCGCCGCCGGCCTCGTCGACAGCGACGACATGAACGCGCTGATGGCCGCGGGCACCAAGGAGCGCCAGGCGCTGCGCGCCGCGCTCTCGGCCGGCCTCGCCGAAGGCAGCGACAAGCAGGCCGCCTGGTCGAAGGCGCTCGTCGCGCAGGCGCAGGCCGAGATGACCGTGCCCTGCCGCATCGGCGACTACACCGACTTCTACACCGGCATCCACCACGCGACCACCATCGGCAAGCTGTTCCGTCCCGACCAGCCGCTGATGCCCAACTACAAGTGGGTGCCGATCGGCTACCACGGCCGCGCCTCGTCGATCGGTGTGAGCGGCCAGGTCTTCAAGCGCCCGCAGGGCCAGACCAAGGCCCCCGATGCCGCCGAGCCCAGCTTCGGCCCGTCGAAGCGCCTGGACTACGAACTCGAGCTCGGCTTCCTCATCGGCCGCGGCAATGCGCTCGGCGAGCCGATCGCCATCGGCGAGGCCGAGGAGCACCTGTTCGGCGTGACGCTGCTCAACGACTGGTCGGCCCGCGACCTGCAGGCCTGGGAATACCAGCCGCTCGGCCCCTTCCTCGCGAAGAACTTCGCGAGCACGCTGTCGCCGTGGATCGTGACCATGGAAGCGCTCGCGCCCTTCCGCGCGAAGTTCGAGCGGCCCGAGGGCGATCCGCAGCCGCTGCCCTACCTCGATGCGCCGTCGAACCGCGCAGCCGGCGCGCTCGACATCACGCTCGAAGTGCTGCTGCAGACCGCGAAGATGCGCGAAGCCGGCGAAGCGCCGGTGCGCCTCACGCTCGGCAACACCACCGAGGCCGCCTACTGGACCGCCGCGCAGCTGGTGACGCACCACACGGTGAACGGCTGCAACCTGCAGCCCGGCGACCTGCTGGGCTCGGGCACGCTCTCGGGCCCGAAGCCCGACCAGGCCGGCTCGCTGATGGAGCTCACGCTCGGCGGCAAGCAGGCGGTGACCTTGCCTAACGGCGAGAAGCGCGTCTTCCTCGAGAACGGCGACACGCTGGTGATGCGCGGCTGGTGCGAGCGCGCGGGCGCGGTGCGCATCGGGCTCGGCGAGGTCAGCGGCACGGTGGTCTGACGCCACCGGCGTTCACCATGCGCACGGCGGTGAAGGCGGTGGAGGCGGCAACGCCTTCACCGCCTTTTTCACGTCAGGGCCTCAAGGCTTCGGCGCGATCACGAGCGCGAGGCCGTCGGGATTGCGCGGGTCGGACACCGGCACCGGCGCATTGCCCACGACCTGGATCGCCTGGATGTTCTGGCCGCCGGCCAGTCCGTCCTGCATGGTCCAGCCGCGTGCGCGCAGGTTGTCGGCCGTGGCCGCGGGGAAGCGCTCGGCCTCGTAGTAGATGACGTTGTCGGGCAGCAGCTGGTGGTGGAAGCGCGGTTGCGCCTGCGCCTGGTCGAGCGGCAGCTTGTAGTCGAGCACGTTGACCAGCACCTGGTAGACCGCCGTGAAGATGCGCGAGCCGCCGGGCGTGCCGAGCACCAGCGCGAGCTTGCCGTCCTTCACCGCGATGGTCGGGCTCATCGACGACAGCGGGCGCTTGTTGGGCTGGATCGAGTTGACGTCGCCGCCGACCACGCCGAACTGGTTCGGCACGCCGGGCTTGGCGGAGAAGTCGTCCATCTCGTTGTTCAGCAGGAAGCCCGCGCCCTCGACCACGATGCCGCTGCCGAAGCCGCCGTTGAGCGTGTAGGTGATGGCCAGCGCATTGCCCCACTTGTCGACCACCGAGAAGTGCGTGGTCTGCGGCTTCTCGCCGGTGCTGACCGGCGGCACGGGGTCGGTGCCGAGGCCGGGCTTCACCTTGGCCAGCGGCGTCGGCGTGGCGGGGTTGACCTCGGCCGCGCGGCCCTTGAGGTAGTCGTCGGCCAGCAGCTTCCGCATCGGCACCTGGTAGAAGTCCGAGTCACCGAGGTACTGCGCGCGGTCCGCGAACACGCGCTTCTCCATCTCCGCCGTGAGGTGCACGTACTGCGCCGAGTTGAGCGGTGCCTTGGCGAATTGCGGCTCGAGGTCCTTCTTCATCTTGAGCAGCTGCCCGATGCCGAAGCCGCCCGAGCTCGGCGGCGGCGCGGTGTAGACCGTGTGGCCGTTCCAGTCGATGGCCACAGGGTCGCGCCACACCGCCTGGTAGTTCTTCAGATCGTTCTTGCTGATCAGGCCGCCGGTGCGTCCCATCTCGGCCACCAGCAGGTCGGCCGTCTTGCCGGTGTAGAACTCGCTGCCGCCGTTGTCGCTGATGCGCTGCAGCGTGTCGGCCAGCTCGGACTGCTTGAACAGCTGGCCCTTGATCATCTTGCCGCCGAAGTACTTGTTGAAGTTCGAGCGGCTGTTGACGGTGGTCAGCTCGGCCGTCGAGTACGCGACGAAGCCGTTGCGCGCATAGGCGATGGCCGGTGCCAGCACCTGCGCCCAGCTGAGCTTGCCGAAGCGCTGGTGCGCGGTCCACATGCCAGCGACCGAGCCCGGCACGCCCGCGGCCAGCGAGCCGTCGAGGCTCAGGCCCGGGATCACGTCGCCGTTCTTGTCGAGGTACATGGTGGGCGTGGCCGCGCCCGGTGCCTTCTCGCGGAAGTCGAGGAAGTAGGGCTTGCCGTTCATCCAGGTCGTCATGAAGCCGCCGCCGCCGAGGTTGCCCGCCTCGGGCAGGGTCACGGCGAGCGCGAAGGCCGTGGCGACACCGGCATCGACGGCATTGCCGCCCGCGTCGAGGATCTGCTTGGCGGCGGCCGCGCCGAACTGGTCGGGCGATGCGACGGCCCCGGCGTTGAGCGTGGTGCTCTCGGCCGGAGGCGACGCGGGGGGAACGATGGGTGCGAAGGCAGTGCCCGATCCACCACCGCCGCAAGCGGAAATACCGATGGTGGTGAACAGGATCAGGGAATGAAATGCGCGGCGCGACGTGGCGTGCGTGAAGGGCACTGTGAGTCTCCTCAAGTTGTGAATCTCTGGCATGCTCGCCAGGCTTTTTGGGGGGTGCGCACTCCCGGGGGCGGACTGTAGTGCCCGGTCCAGCCAGCGTCTAACGAAAGATTTTCGAGTTACCTATTCCGGATCCTCATGGAGACAAGAAAGCTGGCGCACCTGATCGAATTGGCGATGACCGGCTCCTTCAGCCGCGCGGCCGCCAACCTGCACCTCACGCAATCGGCACTGAGCAAGAGCATCCAGTCGCTCGAGATGGAAATCGGCGTGCCGCTGATCGAGCGGCTCGGCCGGCGCTGCACGACCACCGCCGCGGGCTCGCTGGTGGTCGAGCGCGCGCGCCGGCTGCTGGTCGACGTCGACAACCTCTCGATCGGCGTGAAGGACGAGGCCGTGCTCGAAGGCACGCTGCGCGTGGGCTTCGGCGCCGGTCCCGGTGCCTGCATGAGCGCGGACTTCATCAACCACGTGCTCGAGACGCATCCGCGCATGAAGCTGCTGGTGCGCCGCGGCACGGCGCGCTTTCTCATGAGCGCACTGCGCGACCGCTCGATCGACGCGATCCTGATCGACGCGCGTTCGCTGGTGCTGTCCGACGAGCTCGTGGTCGAGCGCCTGGGCGGCCTCGCGGGCGGCGCCATCTGCCGCGTCGGCCATCCGCTGGCCGCGCGCGCGGCGGTCACGATGCAGGACCTGTTGCAGTACCCGATCCTCAGCACCGACGTGTCGGACGAGGTGGCCACGCTGACGAAGGAGCACTACGGCCTGAGCGACGACGTGCGCCACTCGACCACCGTGGAGTCGGAGGAGCTCGAGCCCCTGATCGCCGCGACGGCGCGCTCCGACGCGATCTTCTTCGGCGCGCTCGCGGCCGCCGGTGAGCAGATCGCCGCGGGCCGGTTGCGGCGCATCACGGTGGAATCGCAGCTCGAGGTGTCGATCCCGGTTGCGCTCGTGCGGCTGGCCAGCAAGGGCGAACAGAAGCTGGTGCAGGTGGTGCGCGATTTCGCGGCCCACTGGTTCGAAGCGCGGGAGACCCCATGAAGCCGTCTTCATCACGCATCGCGAAGCGCGTGCTGGCGAGCGCGCTGGCCGGTCTCGCCTTCGGCGCGCTCGCGCAGGAGCAGACCATCCGCATCGGCCTGGTGGCGCCCATGAGCGGCGCGCTGGCCGTCTCGGGCAAGGCCAACCAGAAGGGCGGGCAACTGGCGGTGGACGAACTCAACCGCCAGCAGTTGCGCATCGGCGGACAGCGCGCGCGCTTCGAGCTGATGGCCGAGGACGATGCGGGCGACCCGAAGCAGGGCACGGCGGCCGCGCAGAAACTGGTCGATGCCAGGGTCAACGGCGTGGTCGGCCACCAGACCTCGGGCTCGGCCATTCCCGCCTCGCGGCTCTACAGCGAGGCCGGCATTCCGCAGGTCTCGCCTTCGGTGACGGCGCCCAAGTACACCGACCAGGGCTTCAAGACCACCTTCCGCATCGTTGCCGGCGACGCCAGCATCGGCGACGCCATCGCCACCCATGCGGTACAGCGGCTGCGCATGAAGCGCTTCGCGATCGTCGACGACCGCAGCTCCTACGGCCACGGCATCGCCGAGGAGTTCGCCAAGGCCGCCGTGCGCGCGGGCGGCACCATCGTCGGCCGCGAACATGCGAGCGACAGGAGCAGCGACTTCTCGGCCATCCTGACGACGATCAAGGCGCAGCAGCCCGATGCGATCTTCATAGGCGGCATGTACGCGATGGCCGGCCCGATGCTGCGCCAGATGAAGCAGCTCGGCCTCGGTGCCAGCGTGCTCGGCGGCGACGGCATCTGCGACAACGAACTGCTGCGCCTGGCCGGCGGCGCGGCGCGCGACGACCAGGTGTTCTGCGCGGCCTCGGGCGAGATCGAGGACGACCGCGAAGGCCGGCTGCGCGACTTCAGGAAGGCCTACCGCCAGCGCTTCGACATGGACCCGGAGCTGGTCTCGCTCTATTCCTACGATGCGGTGAAGGTGCTCGCGGATGCGATGCGCCGCGCCGATTCCGCGAGCCCCGAGACCTACCTGCCCTTCCTGGCGCGCACGCGCGACTACGCCGGGCTCACGGGCAGGATCTCCTTCGATGCCAAGGGCGACCTGCTGCATCCGCAGCTGGCGCTCTATACCTTCAGGCGCGGCGTGCGCGCGCACCTGGCGACGATCCAGATGCCCTGAGCGGGCGGGCTCAACGCACCTTGAACACGGCCTGGTCGGCCTGCAGGCTGTAGGGCGCGACGCGCGCCTTGTACGCCAGCAGGCTCTGGATGACGCGGCGCGC
>NZ_JBZAYE010000327.1:0-8108 GCF_058244205.1 Variovorax sp. 20P10.2.4 | reverse complement strand
ATCGATGTCAGGCGGCATCGGCTTCCTTCTTCGCCGCCATGCGACGGCGCAGCAGCGGCAACAGGCCGCCGGCCTCGACCATCTCGGTCAGGAAGCCCGGCACGGGTTCGCAGGCCAGCGTGCGCCCGTCGGCGCCGCGCAGCGCGGGCGTGCCGATGTCGAGCGCGATCTGTTCGCCGTCGTGCAGCGACTCGGCCTCGGCGCAGGTCAGCAGCAGCAGGCCGACATTGAAGGCATTGCGGAAGAAGAGCCCGCTATACGAGGGCGCGATCACCGCGGCCACGCCCAGCTGCACCAGCACGGCCGCGGCCTGCTCGCGCGAGGAGCCGATGCCGAAGTTGGGGCCGGCCACGATCACGTCGCCCGCCTGGACCTCGCGCGCGAACTCGGGGCGGATGGCTTCGAGGCAGTGCTGCGCGATGCGGTCGATGCCATGCTTCATCGCATGGCCGGGCGCGAGCGCGTCGGTGTCGATGTCGGCGCCCAGACGCCAGACACGGTGCAGGTTTTGACCGCTCATGCCAGCACCTCGCGCGGATCGGTCACGCAGCCGCGCAGCGCGGCAGCCGCCACCGTGTAGGGCGAGCCCAGGTAGACCTGCGCGGTCGGCGAGCCCATGCGGCCCTTGAAGTTGCGCGCGGTGGTCGAGATGACGGTGATGTCGTCGCCCATCGGATCGCCATAGCCCGAGCAGGCGCCGCAGGCGGTGGGGAACAGCTCGGCGCCGGCCTCCATCAGCACCTGCAGCACGCCCTCCTCGCGCGCCTGTTCCTGGTCGCGCAGGCTCGCGGGCGCCACGATCAGGCGGATGCCGTTCGCGACCTTGTGGCCGCGCAGCACCTGCGCGGCGGCGCGCAGGTCGTCGAGCTTGGCGCCGGTGCAGGCGCCGATGTAGGCCACGTCGACCGGCGTGCCGACGAAGCGGCTCACGCCATGCGCATTGGCCGGGCTGTGCGGCGCGGCCACGTGGGGTTCGAGCGTGGCGGCATCGAAGCGGTGGTCCGTGAGCGCCGCATCGGCGTCGGTGAACCATGGCGCCATGTCGACCGGCGGCGCGCCGGCACCGGCCAGGAACGCGGCCGTGGTGGCATCGGGCGCGATCAGCCCGGCCTGCGCGCCGAGCTCGGCGCTCATGTTCGAGAGCGTCATGCGCTCCTGCATCGACAGCGCGACCACCGCCGGCCCCGCGAACTCCACAGCCTGGTAGCGGCCGCCGTTCATGCCGAAGCGGCCGATCATGTGCAGCATCATGTCCTTGGCGGTCACGCCCGCGGGCAGCGCGCCGTCCCACCACATGCGCAGGGTCTCGGGCACGCGCAGCCAGATCTCGCCCGTGACCACCACGCCGAGCATCTCGGTGCTGCCGACGCCGAACATGTAGGCGCCGAAGGCACCGCCCGTGGGCGAGTGCGAGTCGCCGCCCACGCACAGCATGCCGGGGCGGATGTGGCCGTGCTGCGGCACCACCACGTGGCAGATGCCCTGGCTGTCGTAGACGTGCGGCAACTGCTGGTCGCGTGCCCAGTCGCGCGCGATGCGCACGATGCGGCGCGAGTCGTCGTCGCGCTCGGGCACGTAGTGGTCCATCACGAGCACCACGCGCGAGCGGTCCCAGATCTGCGCGCCCAGTTCCTCGAGCATGGGCTGCAGGCGGCGCGGTCCCGAGGAGTCGTGGAACATCGCCAGGTCGACGCCGCAGGTCACGATCTCGCCCACCGCCACCCGCTCGCGGCCGCTGGCGCGCGCGATGAGCTTCTGCGCCAGGGTCTGTGCTGAAGCCGTCGAGGTCATTCGGGCTTGGCTCCCGAGAACTTGACCACCTTGGCCCAGCGCACGATCTCGCTCTGCACGAAGGCCGAGAACTGCTCGCTCGAATTGCCGACGGGGATCGCACCCTCGATCTCGAGGCGCTGGCGCATGTCGGCCTGCTGCAGCGCATGACGCGCGGCGTCGCCGATCTGTTTGATCCGCTCGGCCGGCATGCGCGCCGGGCCGAACAGGCCGAACCAGGCGCTCGACTCGTAGCCGGGCAGCGCCTCGGCGATGGCCGGCACCTCGGGGAAGGCCGGCAGCCGCTTGGCCGTGGTCACGCCCAGCGCCTTGAGCTTGCCGGCCTGGATGTGGGCCTTGACGTTGCCCACGGCCGCGAACATCAGCTGCACCTGGCCCGCGAGCACGTCCTGCACGGCAGGTGAGGTGCCCTTGTAGGGGATGTTCACGATGTCCACGCCCGACTGCATCTTGAAGGCCTCGCCCGCCATGTGCAGCGACGAGCCCACGGCGCCGATCGCGAAGTTGAGCTGGCCCGGCTTCGCCTTGGCGAGCGCGATCAGCTCGCGCACGTCCTTCGCGGGCAGCGAGGGATGAGCCACGAGGATCGAGGGCGAGGTCGCGACGCAGGTGAGCGCGGTGAAGTCCTTGACCGGATCGAAGGGCAGGCTCGGATAGAGCGTGGCATTGATCGCGTGGCTGGTGAAGCTCATCAGCAGCGTGTTGCCGTCGGGCGCGGCCTTGGCCACGGCATCGGCCGCGATGTTGCCGCCCGCGCCGGGCTTGTTCTCGACGATGACGTTGCGGCCCAGCGCCGGGCCCATGCTCACGGCCAGCGAGCGCGCCAGCGTGTCGGTGGAGCCGCCCGCGGGCGCGCCGACCAGGATGCGCACCGGCGCGCCGCCGATCTGCGCCAAGCTGTGGCCGGCCCATGCCGCGGCCAGCGACGAGAGAAGGATGTCGCGTCTTTTCATGTGTTGTTCTCCGAAAGATCGTGGGGGGAACGCGCGCCTCAAAGTCCCAGGTAGGCGCGCCGCAGTTCGTCGCTCACGAGCAGTTCGCCGGGCAGGCCCGAGAAGCGCACGCTGCCGTTCTCGAGCACGTAGGCGCGGTCGGCGATCTCGAGCGACTGGCCGACGTTCTGCTCGACCAGCAGCACGGCCAGGCCGCCGTCGCGCAGCTCGCGGATCAGCGTGAACATCTCCTCGACCAGCAGCGGCGAGAGGCCCAGCGAAGGCTCGTCGAGGATCAGCAGCACAGGCTCGGCCATCAGCCCGCGCGCGATGGCCAGCATCTGCTGCTCGCCGCCGCTCATGGTGCCGGCATGCTGGTCCATGCGCTCGCGCAGGCGCGGGAACAGCTCGAACGATTTCTCGAGGTTCCGTGCCCGGCGCTCGCGCGCCCGCGTGAACGAGCCGAGCTCGAGGTTCTCGCGCACGCTGAGGTTGGGAAACACCTTGCGGCCCTCGGGCACCTGGATCAGGCCGGCCTTGACGACGTCGCGGTAGTGCGCGCCGCTCAGATCCTTGCCGTCGAAGCGCACCGTGCCGCCCCAGGCCGGGCAGAGGCCGCAGACCATCTTGTTGAGCGTGGACTTGCCCGCGCCGTTGCTGCCGAGCAGCGCGACCATCTCGCCGGCGTTCACCTTGAGGTCGACGCCGCGCAGCACCTCGACGCGGCCATAGCCGCCGCGCAGGCCTTCGATTTCCAGCAGTGCGCTCATGCTGCGGCTCCCGTTGCGGCCTTGCGCAGCCGTGCCGCGGTGCCATGGCCCAGGTAGGCCTCGACCACCCGGTCGTCGGAGGTCACCTGCGCCGGGCTGCCCTCGGCGATCAGCTGGCCCTGCGCCAGCACCCAGACATGCTCGGCGAGGTTCATCACGGCCTGCATCACGTGTTCGATCATCAGCACGGTCACGCCGCTCGCGGCGATGCCGCGCACCACCGGCATCATCTCGGCGATCTCCTGCGGGTTGAGGCCGGCGAGCACCTCGTCGAGCAGCAGCAGGCGCGGCCGGGTGGCGAGCGCGCGCGCGAGCTCGAGGCGCTTGCGGCCGGCCACGGTGAGGTCGGAGGCGGGCTTGTCGAGCTGCGGCGCGAGGCCCACGCGCTGTGCCACGGCCTCGGCCTCGCGCAGTGCCTCGGTGCGGCCGCGCAGGTGCAGGTGGGCGCCGACCGCGATGTTCTCGCGCACGGTCTGCGCCGCGAAGGGCTTCACGATCTGGAAAGTGCGGGTCATGCCGAGCGCGGCATTGCGGTGCGGCTCGCGGCCGGTGATGTCCTGGCCCGCGAAGTGCACGCTGCCGGCGTCGGGCTTGAGGAAGCCCGACATCAGCGCGAACAGCGTGGTCTTGCCCGCGCCGTTCGGCCCGATCAGTGCGCTGAGGCTGCCCTCGCGCACGGCGAGACTCACGTTCTGCACCGCCTTGAGGCCGCCGAAGGAACGCGAGACGCCCTCGAGCACCAGCAGGGACGATTCACTCATCGCGGCCTCCCTTCGCGCTCCAGAGCTGCCGCACCGACTGGCCGATGCCCGCGATGCCGCGCGGCACGAAGATCACGATCAGCACGAGCACGGTGCCGTAGATCACCATGTTGATGCCCGGCAGCTCGCCGAACAGGTTGCGCGTGAAGTCCGACAGCAGGTGCAGCACCACCGCGCCGAGCACCGGGCCCCACACCGTTCCCATGCCGCCGACGATGGCCGCCACCAGCGCCTCGACCGACACGGCCGGGCCGTAGGCGATGCCGGCATCGATGTACTGGAACACCTGCACGTAGAAGGCACCGGCCGCGCCCATGAAGGCGGCCGACAGGCCGATGGCCGCGAGCTTGATGCGGAAGGGATTCACGCCGACGGCGCGCGCCGCGTCCTCGTTGTCGCGCACCGCCTGCAGGTAGGCGCCGAAGCGGCCGTTGCGCAGCCAGCAGGTGACGAGCAGCGCCACCACGACCATCGCGAGCACCACCCACAGGTAGCCGGCGCGCGTGGCGAACTGCAGGTTGGCGACCGACTCGCGCAGCGGCACCATCAGGCCGACGCCGCCGCCCGTGAAGTCGACCGACAGCGCGAGGATGCGGAACACCTCGGCGAAGGCCAGCGTGACCAGCGCGAAGTACGAGCCCTTGAGGCCGTAGCGGAAGCTCAGCGCACCGATGAACAGGCCCACCAGCGCGGCACCGGCGATGGCCAGCGGCAGCGCGACCCAGGCATTGATGCCGCCCTGCAGCTGCGCGATGGCCTGGATGTAGGCGCCGGTGCCGAAGAACAGCGCATGGCCGAACGAGAACTGGCCGCCGAAGCCGCCGAGGATGTTCCAGGCCTGCGCGATCAGCGTGGCGTAGAGCGCCATCATCACGAAGTTGAGCGTGACGCCCGAGGTCGTGACCAGCGGCACGCACGCCACCAATACCGCGAACATCGCGATGCCAGCGAGTTGCTTCGCGGCGCTCATGCCTTGGCTCCGAACATGCCCTGCGGCCGGAACAGCACCACGCCGATGAAGATCGCGAAGATGCCGATCTGGCCCAGCGATTCGCCGAGATAGAGGCCGCCGAGCGACTCCACCACGCCGACCAGGAAGCCGCCGATCAGCGCGCCGACGAAGCTGCCCATGCCGCCGAGCACGACGATGGTGAAGGCCACGAGCACGAAGCCGCCGCCGACCTGCGGGTTGACGTAGTAGGCCGGCAGCAGGAAGCAGGCGGCCGCGCCGAGGCAGGCCAGGCCGATGCCGAAGCTCATGGCGTAGACGTGGTCGACGTCGATGCCCATGAGCTTGGCGCCCTCCTTCTCCTTGGCGACGGCGCGGATGGCGCGGCCGAGGTCGGTGCGACCCATGATCCAGAACAGGATGCCCGAGACCACGAGCGCGCCCGCGAAGGCCACCAGCTTGGGCACGGCGATCATCGCGGGGCCGATGGCCACGGTGCTGAGCGAATAGGCGGTGTCGATGTTGCGCGTGTCGGACTTGAAGAACAGCAGCGCGAGGTTCTCCATCACGATCGCGATGCCGAGCGTGGCGAGCAGGATGTTCTCGTCCTTGCCGTGGCCCGCGCGGTTGATGACCACGCGCTGCAGCGCATAGCCGAGCGCGAACATGCCGAGCACCACCACGGGCAGCGCGAGGTAGGGATCGATGCCCAGCCGCTCCTTGAGGAAGTACACCGCATACAGCGCCACCATCAGGCAGGCGCCGTGCGCGAAGTTGATGATGTGCAGCACGCCGTAGATCAGCGTGAGGCCCAGCGCGATCAATGCGTAGACGGCGCCTGTCGTGAGGCCGTTGAGCACTGAAGGAAAGAGGATGCTGGGGTCTAGCATTTTGGGAACGTGCGCGTGGGTTGGGGAACGCCCGGCATGCGGTGCGGGTCGGTCGACCCCACTGCGCCGGCCGCTTCGCGGCTGCCCTGCGGTGCTCGCGTTTCGCGGGGTCTCGCAGAACTCGCTTCGCTCAAACAGCTGCGAGCCCTGATCCGCGAAACGCTGCGCTCCTCGGCGGCGCAGAGGGGATCGCCCGCCCCGCACCACATGCCGGGCTCCGCGCCTGATCGACGGCTGCCTGAATACCGTGACATGGTTCGTCGCACGCTCATGCCTTCAGCGGGAACAGCGGCTCCACCTCGCGGTAGTCGCGCGGGATGATGACCTTGATCTCGTTCTTCACCACCTGTGTCATCAGCGGCTGCGCGCCCTCGTTCTGGCCATTGACGAACTTGGTCGGGCCATAGGGCATGAAGTGGTTCGAGAAGGTGCTCTTCTCGAGCGCGTCGACGATCGCGGCGCGCTCGCCCGACCTGGCACGTTCCAGCGCATCGGCCAGCAGCCACATCGAGGCATAGGTCATGAAGACCTCGTAGCTGAAGAACTGGCCCTTGGCCTCGACGCGCTTGCGCAGCTCCTGCGCGCGCTTGTCCCTGGGGTTGAACCAGTGGTTGCAGTCGATGATGCCGTTGGCCGCGTCGGGAAACTCCTTCACGAACTTGTAGCTCGAGGCCGCGCCGCCGAGCACCGAGAAGATCGCCTTGGGCACCACCTTCTGCTGCTGCATGGTGCGCACCAGCAGCGCGTACTCGTTGTAGTAGTTGGCCGGGATCACGATGTCGGGGTTGATCGACTTCATGCGCAACACGATGTTGTTGAAGTCGCGCGTGGGGTTGGCGTGCTTCACCACCTCCTTCACCTCGAAGCCGTAGCCCGGCAGCTCGCGCGCCAGCAGCTGCGCGGTGCCGGCGCCGAACAGCGACTCCTCGTGGATCACCATCACGGTCTTGGCCGGATTGCCCGCGGCCTTGTTGAGCACCAGCAGGTTGGCCATCGCGACCTCGGTCGACTTGCGGTAGCCGGGGCCGAAGCGGAAGGTGTTCTTCAGGCCGCGCTCGACGATCTGGTCGGCCACGCCCACGTCGACCACGTGCGGCAGGTTGTACTTGGCTGCGGCCTGCGTGGTGGCCAGGCAGATCGCCGAGGCGTAGGCGCCGACGATGGCGCTGACGCCGGCCTCGTTCATCTTCTCGACCTCGGCCGCGCCCGCCTGCGGCTGCGACTGCGCGTCGCCCAGCAGGGCCTCGAGCTTCGCGCCGCCGAGCGACTTGATGCCGCCCGCGGCATTGATGTCCTCGATCGCGAGCTGCGCGCCGAGCCGGCACTGCTGGCCCGAGTAGGCGAGCGCGCCCGTCACCGGGTGCAGCACGCCCACCTTCAGCGGCTTGGGTTGGGCCCCGCCGATCAGCGGGAAGGCGAGCGCGGAGGCCAGGGTGGCGGACTGCGAAACGAAGCGGCGGCGGGTCTGCATGGGGCGTTTCCTTTTCTTTGTCTTCAGTTGAACTTGGCCGACACGTCCCGGCTGACCCAGACCTTGGCGTCGATGCTGCCGACGCGGGACAGTTGCATCTCGTAGGTGTAGCGGTCGGGGCGGTAGAAGCCGTGCAGCCACTGCACCGGGCGCTCGGCTTCGTCGTAGATCAGGCGGCGCACCGCGAGCAGGGCCGAGCCGACGGAGACGTCGAGGTGCTGCGCGAGCACGTTGTCGGCCAGGCGCGCGGAGATGGTCTGGTGGGCCCGGCCCACCTTCACGCCCGACTCCTCGAGCAGCACCAGGATCGGCTTCTTCGAGAGCTCGCGGCGGCCGAAGCGACGCGCGATCGTGTCGGGCACGTAGGTGGTGATGTGCGAGAGCGGGCCTTCGCGCGTGGAACGCACGCGCACCGCCTTCTGCACCGGGTCGCCGAGCTGCAGCTGCAGCGCCTCGGCCACCTGCGAGGAGGCCGTGATGGTCGCGACCTCGAGCACCTTGACCGAGGTGTGCAGGCCCATGGTGACGAGGTTCTCGAGCAGGC
>NZ_JBZAYE010000326.1:0-8128 GCF_058244205.1 Variovorax sp. 20P10.2.4 | reverse complement strand
AGCGCCGCCTCGCGGTCGGGCACGGACTGCACGCAGCCGATGAAGCGGCTCTTCTTGATCAGCAGTTCGCTGTGGACCGGCTGGGCGAGCGTGAACGCCATGGGCGGCGGGGCGCGTTCAGCCCCCGTGCTCGAACTTGAACACCGCGGTGCTGGCGCGCGCATTGGGCAGCCAGCGCACGTCGCGGCCGTCCTGCAGGCCGAAGGCATCGAGCACGCGCAGGTTGTTCTTGCGCGCGAGCACCTCGAAGTCCTTGAAGGTGCCCACGCGGATGTTGGGCGTGTCGTACCACTGGTAGGGCAGCCGCCGCGTGACCGGCATGCGGCCGCGCGCCACGCTGATGCGGTTGGGCCAGTGCGCGAAGTTGGGGAAGGCCACGATGCCGAAACGGCCCACGCGCGCGGTCTCGCGCAGCATCACCTCGGCATTGCGCAGGTGCTGCAGGGTGTCGATCTGCAGCACCACGTCGAAGGTGGCGTCGTCGAACATCGCCAGGCCTTCGTCGAGGTTGAGCTGGATCACGTCGACGCCGCGGCGGATGCACTGCAGCACGTTGCCGTCGGCGATCTCGACGCCGTAGCCGGTGCAGCCGCGTTCTCGCTGCAGCAGCGCGAGCAGGGCGCCGTCGCCGCAGCCGAGGTCGAGCACGCGCGAGCCCTCGGGCACGAGCGCGGCGATGTGGCGCTGGATGTCGTTGTCGCTCACGATGCTGTCTCCTGGGCCACGCGCTCGAAGTAGGAACGCACCACGCCCATGTAGCGCACGTCGTCGAGCAGGAAGGCGTCGTGGCCGTGCGGGGCGTCGATCTCGGCGTAGCTCACGTTGCGGCGGTTGTCGAGCAGCGCCTTCACCAGCTCGCGGCTGCGCGCGGGCGAGAAGCGCCAGTCGGTCTTGAAGCTCACGAGCAGGAACTTGGCGCTGGCGCGCGCGAACGCGGCCGTGAGGTTGCCACCGTGCTCGCGCGCGGGATCGAAGTAGTCGAGCGCGCGCGTGATGAGCAGGTAGGTGTTGGCGTCGAAGTACTCGCTGAACTTGTCGCCCTGGTAGCGCAGGTAGCTCTCGATCTGGAACTCGATCTCCTGCGTGGAGTAGCGGTAGGCCGCGTCGTCGCGGGCCGCCTCGCCCTCGACCGCGTTGCGCAGCAAGCGCCCGAACTTCGCGTTCATGACGTCGTCGCTGAGGTAGGTGATGTGGCCGATCATGCGGGCGATGCGCAGGCCGCGCTTGGGGATCACGCCATGCTCGTAGAAGTGGCCGCCGTGGAAGTCGGGGTCGGTCACGATGGCGCGGCGCGCCACCTCGTTGAAGGCGATGTTCTCGGCCGTGAGGTTGGGCGCGCTGGCGACCACCACCCCGTGGCGCACGCGATCGGGGTACTGCAGCGTCCACGACAGCGCCTGCATGCCGCCGAGGCTGCCGCCCATCACCGCCGCGAGCGTGCGGATGCCGAGCGCGTCGAGCAGCGCGGCCTGGGCGTCGACCCAGTCCTCGACCGTGACCACCGGGAAGTCGGCGCCGTAGACGCGGCCGGTCGCGGGGTTCACGTGCATCGGCCCGGTGGAGCCGAAGCAGGAGCCGAGGTTGTTGACGCCGATGACGAAGAAGCGGTCGGTGTCCAGCGGCTTGCCGGGCCCGACCATGTTGTCCCACCAGCCCGCGGAGCGGGCCTGGCCCTCGTAGACGCCCGCGACGTGGTGCGAGGCGTTGAGGGCGTGGCACACGAGCACCGCATTGCTGCGCTCGGCATTGAGCGTGCCGTAGGTTTCGTAGGCGAGCGTGTAGCTGCCGATGGTCGCGCCGCTGCGCAGGGCCAGCGGGCCCGCGAACTGCATCGACTGGGGAGTGACGACCAACGAGGACATGAAATGAAAAACCCGGCCTCGCCAAAAACGAGCCGGGTCACGGCATCCGTCTTTAGCTGTATTTATCAAGCGCCCGCAAGCTGGAGCAAATCGGCGCGAGCGGCAGTATATCGCCGCGGGCCCGGGACGGCAGGCCCCGGGCTTTGGACGGCGGCGCTACCAGCCGATCAGCGCGACCACGCCCAGCACCAGGAAGATGACGGCCGAGATCGAGTGCACGAGCTTGATCGGCACGCGCTTGACGATGCGATCGCCGAGCCAGACCACCGGCGCGTTGGCCAGCATCATCCCGAAGGTGGTGCCGACCACGACCCAGAAATAGGCCTCGGTGAAGCGCGCCGCGAGCATCACGGTGGCGATCTGCGTCTTGTCGCCCATCTCGGCGAGGAAGAAGGCGACCACCGTGGTGCCGAAGACGCCGAAGTGCGAGGAGCGCGGGGCATCGTCGTCGTCGAGCTTGTCGGGAATCAGCATCCAGATCGCCATCGCGATGAAGGAGCCGCCGAGGATCCAGCGCAGGATGTCGGGGCCGAGCCAGTGGGTGATCCAGTTGCCGACCGCGCCCGCGAGCGCGTGGTTGATGACGGTGGCGGCGAAGATGCCCGCCACGATCGGCCAGGGTTTTCTGAAACGGGCTGCCAGCAGGAGGGCGAGCAACTGGGTCTTGTCGCCCATTTCGGCGAGCGCGACGACGCCGGTCGCGACGAGAAAAGCTTCCATGAAAAAACGGTTCCTTGGCCGAAGGGACGCAATTGACCGTGCAACACCTTCGGCCAAATTTCCCGAAGTTGCACGGTCAATGGTCTCGCCAGGTGTTGTTCTTCACTGCCCGCGCCATGTCCTGTGTGGGGCAGGACAAGTCTGTTGACGCGGGCCCTTCTCGTAGACGGAAGGCGGCTACTCCCCAATGACGGACGAATTCTAACCCTTAAGTGTCATAGGCCCAGTTCGGGGCCTGGTTAGTAAGCGTGCGCTAACTCCAGGAGTCAAAATCTGTGCTACCGCAAGAAGCAAATTCCTGCTTGCATTTCTTGTATTTCACCCATAATGCACGAGCCTCCCTTTTCATTTCGGGTTGGAGGCACTGGGTGATCGGACAGTTTCGCGCGACTCGGCGGCTCTCGTTTGAGTGATGCTAATCGGGACTCCATCGCTTTTCTTGATGTGTTTATAGGAGTCCCTTGATGGGCAACAAACTGTACGTCGGCAACCTGCCTTACTCGGTGCGCGACGGTGATCTGGAGCAGGCATTCGGTCAGTTCGGTGCTGTGACCAGCGCCAAGGTCATGATGGAACGCGATACCGGCCGCTCGAAGGGCTTCGGCTTCGTCGAGATGGGCAGTGAAGCGGAAGCACAGGCCGCCATCAACGGCATGAACGGCCAACCCCTGGGCGGCCGCAGCGTGGTCGTCAATGAAGCCCGTCCGATGGAAGCACGTCCCCCGCGCAGCGGTGGTGGCGGCGGCTACGGCGGCGGTGGTGGTGGTTATGGCGGCGGTGGTGGCGGTGGCTACGGCGGCGGCGGTGGTGGCGGCTACGGCGGTGGTGGTGGCGGCGGTCGCAGCGGCGGCGGTGGTGGCTACGGCGGCGGTGGCCGCAGTGGTGGCGGCGGCGGTGGTGGCGATGGCGGTTTCCGCAGCCCCTACGGCGCCGGCCCGCGTGGCGGCGGCGGCGGTGGTCGCGGCGGCTACGGTGGCGGCGGCAACAGCGGCTACTGATCGCTTTCCCAAAAAGACAAAAGGCTCCTTCGGGAGCCTTTTTCGTTGCCGCGGCCGGTACGGCCTCGGGTTCAGCCTTCGCCGCGCCGCTTCTTCCGCCCGCGTCCCTGCACCGCACGGTCGAGCAGCGCGTTGGGCAGCATGCGCATGATCTTGGCGATCACGCCCATCTGCCAGGGAATCACGCGGTAGCTGGCGCCGCTCTCGATCGCGCCCAGCGCTCGGTCGGCGAAGGCCTCGGGCTTCATCAGGAACGGCATGCCGTAGCGGTTGCCCTGCGTGAGCGGGGTGTCGATGTAGCCGGGCAGCAGGGTCACGACCTTGACGCCGCTGCAGTGCAGCTCGCCGCGCAGGCTCTCGCAGTAGGCGACGACACCGGCCTTGCTCGCGCAGTAGGCGCCGTGCCCCGGCAGTCCGCGGATGGCCGCGACGCTCGCGATGCCGACCAGCCGCCCGCTGCCGCGCTGCACCATCGCGCGCACGAAGGGATGGAAGGTGGCGGCCAGCCCGACGTTGTTGGTGGCGAAGGTCTGCGTCAGCACGTCGAGGTCTTCGCGCTCGGCCGTGTCGATGCCCACGCTGATGCCGGCATTGGCGATCACCACGTCGGGCACGCCCTGGCGCTCGATGCAGGCGGCGCCGGCGGCCACGATGCTGTCGGTGCGCGCCACGTCGGCGCTGTAGATCAGGTAGCGGCCGCGGTCGAGTCCGCGCGCGTTGGCCCAGGCTTCGATCTCGCCGGTGCGGCGCGCGACCAGCGCCAGCCGGTAGCCGGCGTCGTAGAAGCGCGCGGCCAGCGCCTGGCCGATGCCGCTGGAGGCGCCGGTGATGAGCACGAGGGGCGACGGCGCGGTGGTCATGGCGCGGCGCTCAGCGCTTGCCCGCGGCGCCGGCCGCCTTGGCCGAAGGCACCATCGTGCCGCGCACGCGGCCGTTGAGGTTGGCGATGCCGGTCAGGTTGTCGTAGTCCATCGTGTCGGCGGTGAACTGGTCGGTGCCGCGGATCAGCGTGACGGGCTTGTTCGACTGCACGCGCTCGGTGTCGAGGAAGGCATGCAGGAAGTCGCCGCGGAACTCCAGGCGCGGCGAGGTCTTGCCGTTGGCGCCGACGGCCGCGTCGCGGATGACGACCGCGTTGCCGAACAGCTGGATCTCGCTGCCGTCGGAATTCGACAGCCCGCGGTTGGCGGTGGCGTGGGTAGTGAAGCCCTGCGGCGACACCGAGCGCATGCGCACCTCGTCGACCTCGATGGTGTCGGTGTCGGGGTAGTGCCGGCCTTCCTTGCCGAACAGCTCGCTGCGCAGGTCGCCGCTGGGCAGGAAGTTCTTGATGACGAAGCCGCGCATGAAGTAGTCGGGCTCGTGGGTGGGCGCGATCTTGGCGGTCGGCTCGAGCAGCTTGGGCGCATTGCGCACCAGCCAGTAGGTGCCGAGCGCGACGGCGGCCGTCAGGATGATCGGCAGGTAGATGGTGACGCGATCGAGGACGTCGCGCAGGAGGTTCCAGGCCTGCTTCATAGGGCGGTGTTCCGTGCGACGTCGAGCAGGCGCCGGTACTGTCCGCTGGCCGTGACCAGCAGATCGCAGAATTCGCGCGCCGCGCCTTCGCCGCCGCGCGCGCGGGTCACGTAGCGCACGGCATCGCGCACCTCGACGTGGGCATTGGCCGGCGCCGCCGCGAAACCCACGCGCCCCAGCACCGGCAGGTCGGGCCAGTCGTCGCCGATGGCCGCGGCCTGCGGCCAGCCGAAGCCCAGCGACTGCAGCATGGCCTCGGCGGCCGGCAGCTTGTCCTCGGTGCCGTAGCGCACGTGCTCGATGCCGAGCGCCTCGAGCCGCACGCGCAGCGGCTTGGAATCGCGCCCGGTGATCACCGCGGGCAGGATGCCGGCCTTGCGCAGCAGCTTCAGGCCGTAGCCGTCGAGGATGCTGAAGCGCTTGAGGGTCTCGCCGTGCTCGGTGAAGTAGACGCCGCCGTCGGTCAGCACGCCATCGATGTCGAAGAAGGCGATGCGGATGTCCTGCGCGGCGAGCAATGTCTCTGGCTGGAATTCGAAGGGCATCAGATGACCTTCGCGCGCATCAGGTCGTTGATGCTGAGGGCGCCGATCAGCAGGCCCTCGGCGTCGACCACCAGCACGCTGGTGATGCGATGCTGTTCCATCAGCTCGGCCGCCTCGACGCCCAGCGCGTCGGCGCGCAAGGTGCGCGGACCGCGGTGCATGACGTCGGCCGCGGTGAGGCCGCGCAGGTCCCCGCCGGTCTCGACCCTCCGGCGCAGGTCGCCGTCGGTGAAGATGCCGATGGCGCGGCCCTCGGCATCGACCACCGCGGTGGCGCCCAGGCCCTTGGAACTCATCTCGCGCATCAGCTCGCTGAAGCTGGCACCCGGCGCCACCCGCGGCACGTCGGCGCCGGTGCGCATGAGGTCGCTCACATGCGTGAGCAGCTTGCGCCCCAGCGCCCCGCCCGGATGCGAACGCGCGAAGTCCTCGGAACCGAAGCCGCGCGCATCGAGCAGCGCCACGGCCAGCGCGTCGCCCATCGCCATCTGGGCGGTGGTGCTCGCGGTGGGTGCGAGGTTCAGCGGGCAGGCTTCCTTGGCGACGCCGGCGTCGAGCACGATGTCGGCGTGCCGGGCGAGCGTGGAATCGGCGCGGCCCGTGATCGCGATCAGCGGCACGCCCTGGCGCTTGACCACCGGCAGGATCACCGTGAGCTCCTCGACCTCGCCGCTGTTGGAGATGGCGAGCACGAGGTCGACCGCCTTGATCATGCCGAGGTCGCCGTGGCTGGCCTCGGCCGGGTGCACGAACATCGCCGGCGTGCCGGTCGATGCCAGGGTGGCGGCGATCTTGCGGCCGACGTGGCCGCTCTTGCCCATGCCCATCACGACCACGCGGCCGCGCACCTCGAGGATCTTGCGCACGGCATCGACGAAGCTGTCGCCCACGCGCGCCTTGAGGCCGAGCACGGCTTCGGCTTCGATGTCGAAGGTGGCGCGTGCCCGCGCGAGCATCGCGGCGGGATCGACCACGGGGGGCGTGGGGGGGCTGGAGGGCATCGGCGGATTTTACGGGCCGCGCCCCGCCGCCCCGCGGTTCCCGGCGAGCCCCTACGCCACGACCCGGAATGGCCCCGAAAGCCGCGCCGCGCGGGGCCCGCGGCGCTTCAGGCCCCGGTAAGCCCCTCGCCACGCGCGCACGGCTCTTGCTCTAGCATCGCCCACCATGTCTTCGTTCGATCTCACGCTCTTGTATCTGGTGGCCGCGGTGATCGGCGTGGTGGCATGCCGCTTCCTCAAGCTGCCGCCGATGCTCGGCTACCTGACGGCCGGCGTGCTGATCGGCCCGCATGCGCTGGCGCTGGCGCAGAACTCCGAAGGCATCCGGCACCTGGGCGAATTCGGCGTGGTGTTCCTGATGTTCGTGATCGGGCTCGAATTCAGCCTGCCCAAGCTGCGCGCGATGCGCAAGCACGTGTTCGGGCTCGGGCTGCTGCAGGTGCTGCTGACGATGGCGATCGCCACCGTGGGCGCGCTGCTGATCGCCTCCTTCCTGCCGCCCGACTGGCGCCTGGGCTGGCAGACCGCGCTCGCGCTCTCGGGCGCGCTCACCATGAGCAGCACCGCCATCGTGGTCAAGCTGATGGCCGAGCGGCTCGAGCTCGAGAGCGAGCACGGCAAGCGCGTGATGGGCGTGCTGCTGTTCCAGGACTTGGCGGTGGTGCCGCTGCTGGTGCTGATCCCCGCGCTGGGCGCGCCGCCCGAGGCGCTCGCCAAGGCGCTGGGCTTCGCGCTGCTCAAGGCCTGCCTGCTGATCGGCGTGCTGCTCTATGGCGGGCCGCGCGTGATGCGCTGGTGGCTCACCTTGGTGGCGCGCCGGCGCAGCGAGGAGCTGTTCATCCTCAACGTGCTGCTGGTCACGCTGGGCCTGGCCTGGCTCACCGAGCTCGCGGGCCTGAGCCTGGCACTGGGCGCCTTCATCGCCGGCATGCTGGTCTCGGAGACCGAATACAAGCACCAGGTCGAGACCGACATCCGCCCGTTCCACGACGTGCTGCTGGGCCTGTTCTTCATCACTGTGGGCATGTCGCTCGACTGGCACATCGTGGTCGAGCGCTGGCTGCTGGTGGCGGTGCTGCTGCTGGTGCCGCTGCTGTTCAAACTCGGCCTGGTGACGCTGCTCGCGCGCAGCCTGGGCGCGACCTCGGGCGTGTCGCTGCGCACCGGCCTCTACCTGGCGCAGGCCGGCGAGTTCGGCTTCGTGCTGCTGACGCTGGCGCAGGAGCGCAGCCTGCTGCCGCCCTGGCTGGCCAACCCGGTGCTGGCCTCGATGGTGCTGTCGATGCTGGCCACGCCCTTCATCGTGATGTACAGCAACGCGATCGTGCGCAAGCTGGTGGCCAGCGACTGGCTGCAGCAGTCGCTGCAGATGACGAGCATCGCGCGCAAGACGATCAACACGGCGCGCCACGTGATCATCTGCGGCTACGGCCGCTGCGGCCAGAACCTGGCGCGCATCCTCGAGCGCGAAGGCATTCCCTACA
>NZ_JBZAYE010000325.1:0-8130 GCF_058244205.1 Variovorax sp. 20P10.2.4 | reverse complement strand
GCCATCGAATGGACCGCCCTCGTCGGCATTCCTCTCGCGGCCGAACCCGGCGAGGCCAGCATCTCGGTGCAGGCCCGGCCCGACGCCGCGCCGCGCCAACTCGGCTACAGCATCGCGCCCAAGCAGTACCGCGAGCAGCGCCTGAACGTGGCGCCGCGCACCGTCGACCTCTCGCCCGAGGACCAGGCGCGCTACGAGCGCGAGCGCGACCACCTCGCCACCGTGACCGCCACCCGCACCGAGCTTCGCCCCGATGCCGCGCTGCAGATGCGCGTGCCGGTGCCGGGCCGCCGCTCGAGCTCCTTCGGCCTGCGCCGCGTCTTCAACGGCCAGTCGCGCAATCCCCACAGCGGCATGGACATCGCGGCCGGCACCGGCACCCCGGTGCTCGCGCCGCTGCCGGGCAAGGTCATCGATACCGGCGACTACTTCTTCAATGGCGGCACCGTCTGGCTCGACCATGGCGGCGGCCTGCTGACCATGTACTGCCACCTGAGCCGCGTCGACGTGAAGGTCGGCGACGTACTCCAGACCGGCGAGAAGCTCGCCGCGGTCGGCGCCACCGGCCGCGTGACCGGCCCGCACCTGCACTGGTCGGTGATGCTCAACCGCGCGATGGTCGATCCGGCGCTGTTCATTTCCGCCTGAACGTTGCGCCGGCACCTCGCCGGCGGTCCGGGCCGGGGCGCCTCTGTTGGCAAGGCGCTCGACGCAAGTAACAATTCGTTTTCAGACCGCGCGCCGGGAGGCCCCATCTCGGGGACGCGCGCCGGTCCGTTTCACTTGCACCAGCCCTCATGCAGAAGAACACGACCAGCGCGCCCCGGAACGGCAATGCCATGCCCATCAGCGACGTCCAGATCCAGAAGGCCGTCGCGACGCTCTCGAACGCGCTGCGCGCCGAGAACATCCAGGACCAGAGCTACCTCGGCCTGTACGTCGGCGAGGACGCGCTGCACGACATCCACAACCTCAACAACCAGGTCATCTATGGCCGGCGCGGCTCGGGCAAGACCCACCTGCTGAAGGCGCTGCAGGAGAAGATCAACAACGACTTCCCCGCCTCGCGGCGGATCGCGGTCTACATCGATGCCCGCACCATCCTTCCGCATGCCGAGGCCGACGGCCTGAGCTGGGAGCAGTACGCGGTCATCCTGTTCAAGAACATCATCCGCAGCCTGGTGAACGCGTTCTCGACCAACCTGCGCGCCATCCACGGCCGGGACGACATCATCCCGCTGCGCCGCGATCCGCTCGACGACGAGGCCGAGCGCCAGCTGCAGCATCGGCTCGAGGCCATCCAGCGCGAACTCGACGGCAGCTCGCTCAACAAGCTCAAGGAGACGGCCCTCGCCGTCGAGTCGATCTCGCAGGCCGGCGCCTCGCTGAAGCTCTCGAAGGCGCCCGAGCTGCAGGCCTCGGGCAGCCTGCAGACCAAGTCGCAGGAGTCGAGGCTCAAGGATCAGTTCATCAGCGTCTTCGACATCGCGAACCTGCTGCAGGACCTGAGCGAGGAACTGCAGCTGAACCGCGTCTTCTGCCTGATCGACGAATGGTCCGAGATCCCGAACTCGGCCCAGAAGCACCTGGCCGAACTGGTCAAGAAGTCCTTCATCGCGAGCCGCTTCAGCTTCAAGATCGCCGCGATCCCGAACCGCACCGACCTCGGCCACAAGACCGACGAGAAGTTCTACGGCCTGGAGGACGGCGGCGACATCTTCGGCTACCAGCTCGACAACCGCTACGTGTTCGAGATCGACAAGGCCAAGACCCGCAACTTCTTCAACCAGCTGCTGTGCAAGCATCTCGAGCAGCACAGCCCCAGCCTGTCCGACGAGCTGCTGCTGCCCTCGCGCAAGAACAACGACGCCTTCATCAACGCCTTCCTCACCAACAAGGCGCTGGGCGAACTGCTGATCGCGAGCGCGGGCATCCCGCGCGACTTCATCAACCTCTTCATCCATTCGTACGCGCAGTTCAAGAGCTCGGGCTCCAAGCACATCTCGATCAAGAACGTGCGCGCCGCCACCTCGGGCTGGTACGAGACCGACAAGAAGAAGCAGGTCGACGAGCACTCGGTCGAGAAGAACCTGCTCGAGAAGATCGTGCAGGAGATCGTGGTCGGCAAGAACTCGAGCCACTTCATGATCAGCGAGAAGTACTCGGCCAATCCGCACATCCTCGGTCTGGTGGATTTCCGCGTGCTGCACCTGCGCAAGAAGGGCTACTCGCACAAGGACATGGCGGGCGAGACCTTCAACGTCTACTCGATCGACTACGGCTGCTACAACCACCTCAACATCACGCGCACCGCGCTCGACAACAACACGCTCGAGAACCTCAAGGTGCGCGACGACATCCGCGACATCCGCCGCATCCACCTGAGCGATGCCTTCTTCCAGAAATTCCAGCTCGCGGTCGGCGAGGCCTTCATGTGCGAGCACTGCAAGAAGCCGGTCGACACCACGCACGCAGCCTTCGTGAAGCAGTCGCTGTGCAACCACTGCTTCGAGAAGATTCCGGCGCGCAGTGCGCTGGCGGCTTGAGCGGCGAGGCAGCGCAGATGGGCCGATCCAAGCGCCAGGACCGACGCCGCGAGCGGGCGCGCCGGGAGTTGGCGGGCAAGGGCTGGACCGCGGTGCTCATCGGCCTGCTGCTCCTGCTGGTCGTGCCGATGTTCCTGCGCGGGCCGATGCTGGCCGGCCTGGGTGCCGCGCTTCGGCCCGCCGGCTGGGCGGCGCTCGCCATCGGCGCTGTGCTTCTGGCGCTCCACCATCTAACCGATCGGGCGGCCAAGGCGACCGGTGCACCCGAAGCGGATCCGGCCTCGGCCTCCCGCGCGCGGACCGAGCCCGTGCTCGACACCGGTGCCGCGTCACCGCTCTACCCCCAGCGAGATGCCGGTAGCCAGGCCGCGGCGACATGGAGCGCCGCCGTCTTCGCCGAGATCGAATGGCGGCGCTTCGAGGCGGTATGCGAAGCGCTCTACGCGCAGGCGGGCTTCTCCACCCGAAGCCAGTCGCATGGCGCGGACGGCGGCGTCGACATCTGGCTGCAGTCCCGACACAGCGAGCAGCCGCGCATCGTCCAGTGCAAGCACTGGCAGAACCGCCCGGTGGGCGTGAAGGAGCTGCGCGAATTCCTCGGCGTGATGACCTCGCACGGCCTGAAGAGCGGCACCTATGTCACGAGCTCCAGGTTCTCGAGCGACGCCATCGCCTTCGCCAAGGCCAACCGCATCCATATCCAGGACGGAGAGGCGCTGCTGAAGCTCATCGGCCAGCGCACGCCCGCGCAGCAGGCCGCCTTGCTCGAAGTCGCCTATGAGGGCGAATACTGGCGGCCGACCTGCGCCAGTTGCGGGACCAAGATGGTCGAACGCCCCTCGGCGAAGAACGACGGCAGCTTCTGGGGCTGCGCGAACTATCCGCGCTGCCGGGGCAAGACGATTCCGAAGGCCCGCGCATGAGTTCGGAGCGGCCCCGCTTCACCACCGCCTGCCTCGATCCCGCCATGCCCCTGGCTTCGCGCGCCGCCGCGCTCGCGCTGCTCAACACCCGCCTGCACCCCGCGCTGCAAGCCGTGTTGGCAGCGGAGGTCACCACGGGCAACCACGTGAGCGACGCCGGCGCCGACTGGCCCGATCCCGGCTCGGTGCATGTCACGCTGCGCGACCGCTTCGGCGATCGGCATGCGAACGAGAAGGTGGTGTTCAGCCTCTGCGACGACCCGCACTACTGGCACGCCGACTACGGCACGGTCGGCACGCCGCGGCACCTGCTCATCTGCTGAGCGCCGCGGCCCGCGGTCCGGCTCAGATCGGCTGCGTCAGGTAGAGCGCCTCGCGCCCCACGATCACGCGCTGCGCGGGCATGAACACGGTGCAGTCGTCGACCGGCGCGCGGATCTCGTCGGGGCCGTTGGTGGCGATCAGCTCGCCCTTGGCGAAGGTCTCGAAGCCGATCAGCGGGCGCACGAAGGCGAAGTCCTCGCTCTGGATCACGTGCGTCTGCAGCAGCTTGAAGCGGCGCTGCGGCTCGGGCTCGGGGGCGGCCGGGTCCTTGTCGACCAGGCCGAAGTAGGCGAGGAAGTCGTAGGTGACGGCGGTGGCCAGGTCGGAGGCCGAGCGCAGGAAATGCTGGCCGCACTCGACCACCATCGCCACGCCCTTCCCGTCGGGCCCGCCATGGCTGCCGTACTGGATCAGCGGCGTGCCCGAGCCCAGGCCGTCGGGCATCACGAGGTGCACGGGCGGCCGGCCGATGGCCATCGCCACCTTGGCATTGCGCTCGAAGGACGGGTAGACCCAGAACGGCACCACCGGCTGGCTGGTGGAATGGATGTCGAGGATGTGGTCGGCCGCATCGACCACCGGCCGCAGGATGCGCGCGCGGCGCAACTCGGGGCTGTCCTCGCTGCCATCGAGCCACTCGGGCGACCAGATGCGGTTGAGGTTGTGGACGATCTGGCGGCTGTCGTAGGGCGCGGCCTCGGTGAAGGACTCGTAGGCGTCGATGTTCGCGAAGCTCACGGTGAGCGTGCCGATCTTCGGCCGCACACCGTGGTCGAGCAGGTGCGTGGCGGCCGTCATGCCGCAGATCTCGTTGCCGTGCGTCAGGGCATTGATCAGCACGTGCGGGCCGGGCTTGCCCGACTCGAAGCGGTGCACGTAGTCGACGCCGAAATTGCCCTGGCGGTAGGCGGAAAGATCGCGCGGGAGGACTTCGAGGGCGGGTGGGGATTGGGTCATGGTGGGGTGTGGCGGCTCGGGCGGGAACGGGGTCGCGCGAGTTTGCTACAGGCGGCGCGTTCTTGCTGGGCACCGGTTCCGGCCCGATACGCTTCAAATCTGAAGCGTATCCGCGCAATTTGCGCTTCAGGCCGCCAACTCGCCCCGCCGCGCCAGGCATTCCGCCAACGCCTCCACCCCCAGCTGATAGACCCCCTGCCGCCGATGCACCTCGAACCCCAGCCGGTGGTTGATCGCGAGGATCGGCGCGTTGGCTTCCGAGTTGTAGGTCGCGACGGTGCGCAGTTCGGGATGCAGCGCGCGCACGCTGTCGAGCATCGCGGCCTTCACCGCCTTGGCCAGCGAGCGGCCGCGCCAGGCGCGCGCCACGCCGGTCAGGCGCTGGTGCAGGCGCTCGGGGGTGCGCGGGTCCCAGTGCGCTTCGCACATCGCGGCCAGCGTGCCGTCGGCATCGACCAGCAGCACCAGGTGGTGCTCGCCGCCGCTGCGGTCGAGTTCGCGGTACCAGTTGGCATAACCGTCGAGCTCGTAGCGCGCGGGCGGCAGCTCGAGTTCGCCGAGCGGCATGTCGTTGAACAGGTCCGAGAACGGCGCCAGCAGTTGCGCCAGGCGCTCCATCGGCGTGCGGCCTGGATAGATCTCGAAGCGCAGCGCGCCACCGGCCGTGCCCTGCGCCTTCCAACGCGCGAGCTCGTCCGCGTCGAGGCCGTCGATCCGCATGCGGTTCTCGACCACGCGGTGCTTGAGGACCGCGCCCGAGGCTTCGAGGAAGGCATGGCCCGGCGGATAGAAGGTGTTCATCGTCGCGACGGTCTTGCCGTGCTCGCGCATGAAGGCCAGCAGCGGCACGAGCAGCCGGCTGCCGATGCCGCGGCGCCGGTGCGCGGCCAGCACGCCGAGCCAGGCCTCCGCGTGCAACGCGAAGGGCTCGCTGTTCGGCGCGTCGGGCCGGCGCCGCCAGAGGATGATGTTGCCGACCAGCTCGTCGCCCTCGCGTGCGACGAAGCGCTCGGCCTCGTGGAAGGGCATGTGGCGCCGCGCGTCGTGCTCGAAGTCGGCATCGGCCGCCTGCGGCTCGCCGGGGTGCAGCTCCTCGTCGCGCAGGCGCCGGTAGCGGTGGAAGCGCGCCCATTCGGACGGATCGTCCATATGGACACCGAAGCGCCGGATCTCGATCGTGTCGTTCGCCATCTCCCGTCCTCCATGTTTTTGTCGGGGGCGCGATTGTGCCGAAGCGCGGTCCCGTCGCGCGCTTGGACGAACGCATCTTTGGCTTGGCCGAAGGTTGGCGCTTCACAATGGCATCTCCGCCCCCTTCGACGAGGAGTTCGCACATGCCCTTCCCGCCGCTGTCCCGCATGGTCCTGGCCGCCGCGGCCCTGCTCGCACTCGCGGGCGCCGCCGCGCAGGAAACGAAGACCGACCCCGTCTACACGCGTGCCCGCCTGATGTCCTCGCACGAGGAGCCCGGCGGCAAGCTGTACCTGCACCTGAAGATTCCGCCGCGCTCGAAGCTGCCTTTCACCACCCAGACCTTCAGGCTGGCCGACCGCAAGCTCGCGGCCGACATCGCCGATGGCACGCCGGTCGAGTTCGTCTCGCGCCACCTCGACGGCGAGAACACGGTGGTGGCGATCCGCGCGGTCGCCGAGTGCCCGCGCTTTCAGAAGTGCTGAGCCGCCCCCGCCGCGAACCGTTCACCAGTTGACTTCGCGCTCCGGCGTGGCCGAGATGTGGTGGATCGAGAGGTCGGCGCCGTCGAATTCCTCTTCCTGCGACAGCCGCAGCCCGACGGTCTTCTTGAGCACGCCGTAGACCAGCGCGCCGCCGAGCAGCGCCCAGACCACGCCCATGGCGGTGCCGATGAGTTGCGCGCCGAGGTTCACGCCGCCGATGCCGCCGAGCGCCTGGGTGCCGAAGATGCCGGCCGCGATGCCGCCCCAGGTGCCGCACAGGCCGTGCAGCGGCCAGACGCCGAGCACGTCGTCGATCTTCCACTTGTTCTGCGTCAGCGTGAACATCGCGACGAAGATGGCGCCGGCCACGCCGCCCACCACCAGCGCGCCGATCGGGTGCATCAGGTCGGAGCCCGCGCACACCGCCACCAGGCCGGCCAGCGGGCCGTTGTAGACGAAGCCGGGGTCGTTCTTGCCCATGGCCAGCGCCACCAGCGTGCCGCCGACCATCGCCATCACGGAGTTGACCGCGACCAGGCCCGAGATCTTGTCGATGGTCTGCGCGCTCATCACGTTGAAGCCGAACCAGCCCACGCACAGCACCCAGGCGCCGAGCGCGAGGAACGGGATGTTCGACGGCGGATGCGCGGCCAGCGAGCCGTCGCCGCGGTAGCGGTTGCGCCGCGCGCCCAGCAGCAGCACGGCCGGCAGCGCGAGCCAGCCGCCCACGGCATGCACCACCACGGAGCCCGCGAAGTCGTGGAATTCATGGCCCGTGACCGAGGCGATCCAGTCCTGGATGCCGAAGTGCTTGTTCCAGGCGATGCCCTCGAAGAAGGGATAGATCAGCCCGACGATGACCGCGGTGGCGATCAGCTGCGGCCAGAACTTGGCGCGCTCGGCGATGCCGCCCGAGATGATGGCCGGGATGGCGGCCGCGAAGGTCAGCAGGAAGAAGAACTTCACCAGGTCGTAGCCGCTGCGGGCCGACAGCTCGGTGGCGCTGACGAAGAAGTGGGTGCCGTAGGCCACGCCGTAGCCGACGAGGAAGTAGACGATGGTCGAGACCGAGAAGTCGACCAGGATCTTCACGAGCGCATTGACCTGGTTCTTCTTGCGGACCGTGCCGAGTTCGAGAAAGGCGAATCCCGCATGCATGGCCAACACCATGATCGCGCCTAGAAGGATGAACAGCGCGTCTGCGCCCTGTTTGAGTGCGTCCATTGGAGCTTCTTGCTGGTTTTTGGATTGATTTGGTGCACCGCACCTGAATTCAGCAGGACGGCGGGCCAATGAAGCAAAAATGGTGCCTACAAGCTCGTCAATGGTGCGAAACGGGCCGAGATGGGGCTGAGTGAGCCCGATGGGCGGGCGCGGCGCACCGGAACGGATGCCGCCTGACGGTGCATGGCGCACCCTCGCGGCGGTTCAGGAGGCCGTCGCGCCGCGCAGGGCCTCGCGGTAGCGCCGGCTGCACGGCACGGTGCTGCCGTCGTGCATGTGCAGCCGGGCATCGCCGCCGTCGAGCGGCTCGATCTCGCGCAGCCGCGAGAGATTGACCGCATGGCTGCGGTGCACGCGCACGAACAGCGCGGGATCGAGCTGGGTCAGGAAATCGGTCAGCGTGGCGCGCAGCAGGTAATCGTGGCCGTTGACGTGCAGGCCGACGTAGTTGCCCTCGGCCTGCAGCCAGTCGATGTCGCT
>NZ_JBZAYE010000324.1:0-8132 GCF_058244205.1 Variovorax sp. 20P10.2.4 | reverse complement strand
AGCAGTCGGCCAGCGCCTCGCGGCTCGCGGGCCTGAACTCGATCACGCGCCAGGGGTGCAGCGCGCCATGGTCGGGCGCGCGCAGGCCGGCCTGCAGCAGGCCGTCGAGTTCCTCGGGATTGGGGCCGGGCGGCCGCAGCCGGCGCGGCGAGACCGAACGCCGCGTCAGCAGCACTTCGAGGATGCGCTCGGCACCCGTCATGTGGCGCCACCTCATGGTCAGCGCTGCGGTTCCCCGTGTTCGAGCCGCTCGACCCAGGCGGCCTTGCGGCGCAGCACCTCGCCGATGTCGTGCGCGTCGGCCTGGCCGACCAGGAAGGACTGGCTCTCGCCGCCGGGCGCCACGATCGACAGCACCACGCCGCCGTCGTCGTCGAGCGTGCGCTCGACGCGCCATTCCTGGACCTGCGTCACCTGGCGCAACTCGGGCCGGCCGGAGATCGAGCGGACAACGGTGTCGTGGGCTGAGGCGCGCATGGTCGGCGGTCGGTCGGGGTCCTCGTGGGACATGGGGTGGATCTGGCGCCGCGGTCCCGGGGGTGGAAGGTCTTCGACGCTGTATCTGCCAGTATATGGAGGAGCCTCGGGATGTGCACCCTTCGCACCCCCGATGCACACTGGATTTACCCTAATAAAACCTGGAACCCTTGTTCCATCGCCGAGCCGTGCCGGCGCGTCATGCAACAATTGCGCCGTATCTTCATGAACACGACGCAATCGCTCATCACGCAGACCGACTGGCACCCGCTGGTGCTGTCTATCCAGGTCGCCAGCGTGGCGACGGTGCTCGCGCTGGTCGTCGGGCTGGCGCTGGGCTGGCTGTTCGCGCGCAAGCGCTTCTGGGGCCACAGCGTGCTCGAGGCGGTGTTCATGCTGCCGCTGGTGCTGCCGCCCACGGTCATCGGCTACGGCATCCTGGTGGTGGCGGGCCGGCGCAGCCCGCTCGGTGCCTGGCTGCGCGAGCACTTCGACTACACCATCATCTTCAGCTGGCACGGTGCCGTGGTGGCCTCGGCCGTGGTCGCGCTGCCGCTGGTGCTCAAGTCGGCCAGCGCCGCCTTCGCGGGCGTCGACCGCTCGCTCGAGGCCGCGGCCAGCACCCTGCGCCAGTCGCGCTTCTCGGTGTTCGTGCGCGTCACCCTGCCGCTGGCCTGGCCCGGCATCCTGGCCGGCACGCTGCTGGCGTTCGCGCGCGCCATGGGCGAGTTCGGCGCCTCGCTGATGGTGGCCGGCTCGATTCCGCAACAGACCCAGACCCTGTCGATGGCGATCTACGACGCCGTGCAGGCCGGCCACGACGACCTCGCGCTGCTGCTGGTGATCGTGACCTCGCTGCTGTCGATCACGGTGCTGGTGCTGTCCAACCGTTTCTTTTCCCTTCGCTGATTCATCCAGGAGCTTCGCATGCGTTCCATCCGCGCCTTGTCGTCCCTCGCCCTCGCTTCCGTCCTCGCCCTGGCGATCCCGCTGGGCGCCGCCGCGCAGCAGATCACCGTCTCGGCCGCGGCCAGCCTGACCGACGCCTTCAAGGAGATCGGTCCCAAGTTCGAGGCCGCCAAGGCCGGCACCACGGTGCGCTTCAATTTCGCCGCCTCGGGCGTGCTGCTGCAGCAGATCGGCCAGGGCGCGCCGGTCGACGTGTTCGCGAGCGCGGACCAGGAGACCATGAACCGCGGCGTCGAGCAGAAGCACATCGACACCGACACGCGCAAGAACTTCGTCAGCAACAGCCTGGTGCTGATCGAGCCGTCGAAGGACGGCGTGGGCGTCAAGAGCCTGCAGGACCTGGCCGGCCCGGCCGTGAAGAAGATCGCCGTGGGCAAGACCGCCACCGTGCCGGTCGGCCGCTACACCAAGCAGGTGCTCGACGCCGCCAACCTCTGGACCACGCTCGAGCCCAAGTTCGTGCAGGCCGACAGCGTGCGCCAGGTGCTCGACTACGTGGGCCGCGGCGAGGTCGAGGCCGGCTTCGTCTACCGCACCGACGCGGCCGTGATGGGCGACAAGGTCAAGATCGTGCTCACGCCCAGCGGCAACAGCCCCGTGACCTACCCGATCGCCGTGGTGGCCGAGAGCAAGCAGAAGGCCGTGGCCAAGGACTTCATCGACTTCCTCTCGAGCGACGCGGCACAGGAGGTGCTCACGCGCTATGGTTTCGGCAAACCATGATTGATGTCGATCTGAAGCTCACGGTCACCGACGGCAGCCGCCGCTTCGACCTGGCCGCGCGCTTCTCGACCGACGTTCCCTTCGCCGCGCTCTACGGTCCCTCGGGGGCCGGCAAGTCGCTGACCCTGCAGGCCATCGCCGGCCTGCTGCGCCCCGCGGGCGGCCATGTGCGGCTCGACGGCCGCACGCTCTACGATGCCGCCGGCGGCATCGACGTGCCGGCCTCCGAGCGGCGCGTGGGCTACCTGTTCCAGAACTACGCGCTGTTCCCGCACCTCTCGGTGCGCGAGAACGTGGCCTTCGGCCTGACCTCCTGGCGCCGCCGGCGCCTGCCGAGCGAGGAGGCCGACAACGTGCAATCGCTGCTCGATCGCTTCGGCCTCGCCGCGCTGGCCGACAGCCGGCCGCAGAAGCTCTCGGGCGGCCAGCAGCAGCGCGTGGCGCTGGCGCGCGCGCTGGCCTGCCGGCCGCAGGTGCTGCTGCTCGACGAACCCTTCGCCGCGCTCAACCCGATGCTGCGCGCCGAGCTGCGCGAAGAACTCGCCGAGGTGCGCCGCGGCTGGGGCATCCCGGTGCTGATGATCACGCACGACATCGAGGACGTGCTCGCGCTGGCCGACGTGGCCTTCGTCTACAAGGACGGCCAGGTGGTGCGCGAGATCGACCTGCACACCGCCGAGAGCCGCGAGCTCTCGCTGCGCGAGGCGGCCGGCGTGCCGGCCGTCGAGGACACGCCGCTGCGCAGCAAGCTGCGCGGGCTGCTGATGCAGGACGCGCCGGGCGCCTGAGCTGGCTCAGCCGGCCACGAGCTGGCGCACCACCTCCTCGAGCGTCACGCGCCCCTTGCGCACCGAGGCATCGTCGCCCTCGAAAGCAATCCAGCCCTCGTTGAAGCCGTCGAGCATCTGGATGCGCGGCACCGGGTCGCGCATGCCCTGTTCGCGGAACAGCGCGCCCCAGGTCTGGCGCGGCACTGCCTCGGCCTGCACCGGCCGGCCGAGCACGCGCGCGAAGGTGGCGGCGATCTCGTGCTGCGTCACGCGCGCCGGGCCCTCGAGCTCGACCACGCGCCGGCCCTGCCAGTCCTCCTGCAGCAGCTCGGCGGCCACGCGGCCCACGTCGAGCGTCGAGACCATCGGTACCGCCCGCTCGAGCGGCTGCAGGAAGCCGGACAGCATGCCGCGCTCGCGCGCCGGCGCCACGTCCCAGGTCAGGTTGTCGAGGAACCAGGCCGGCCGCAGCAGCGCGAGCGGCAGCGGCAGGGGCGACAGGCCTTCCTCCATCAGCGAGCGCTGGCTCAGCAGGTTCGGCTGCGTGGCCTGCGCGCCCACGGTCGAGAGGCAGACCACGCGTGCGGGCCGCGCCGCCTCGAGCGCCTGGCGCACGGCCGCGATGACCGCGCGCGCTTCGGGAAAGCCCGGCAGCGGATCGAAGCACGGCGGCGGTAGCACGAACACGCCGGTGCAATCGGCGAAGGCGCGCGCCAGCGCGTCGGCGTCTTCCATCTCGGCGACGGCGACCTCGCAACCGAGCGCGGCCCAGGGCCGGGCCTTGTCGGCATCGCGCACGATGGCGCGGACTTTCTGGCCCGAAGCGAGCAAGGCGCGCGCGGCGGCGCCGCCGACCTTGCCCGTGATTCCAGTGATGGCATGCATGTGATTTCTCCTTGAACGAATGCGACGGGGTGAATGCTAGGAATCGCAAGCCTTTGAGTAAATGCCGTGCAGCTCATATCATTCGTGACTCCAAATCACGGATGAATCCATGGCCCTCGACGGACGACTGCTTTCCAACGTCAGCGTGCTGGCCGCCGTCGTCGACAGCGGCAGCTTCGCCAAGGCGGCCGATGTGCTGGGCGTCACGCCCTCGGGCGTGAGCCGGGCCATCGCGCGGCTTGAGGCGCGCATCGGCGTGCGGCTGCTCGACCGCACCACGCGCTCGCTGGGCCTGACCGACGAGGGCCGCGAGCTCTACGCCAGCATCAATCCGCTGGTGCTCGGCATCGAGGACGCGGTGACGCGCGCCAGCGGTTCCGCGGGCGCGGTGCAGGGCCGGCTGCGCGTCAACGTCGACGCCTTCACCTCGCGGCTGCTGCTGGCGCCGCACATCCATCGCTTCGTCGAACGGCATCCGCAGCTCTCGCTCGAGCTCATCGCGCGCGACCAGCTCGGCGACCTCGTGGGCGAGGGCTTCGACATCGCGCTGCGCTTCGGCACGCCGCCGGCCTCCTCGCTGGTGGCGCGCAAGCTGATCGAGACCCGCGTCGCGACCGTGGCCGCGCCCGGCTACCTCGCGCGCCATGGCCGGCCCGCGAAGCCGGCCGAGCTCGCCCGGCATGTCTGCATCCAGGTGCGCGATCCGCTGACCGGCCAGCCCTTCGCCTGGGAATTCCGCCGCGGCCGCAAGGCCATCGAGGTGCCGACCGCGGGCCGGCTGCTGCTGACCGATCCCGGCACCATCCTCGGCGCCTGCGTCGCGGGCGCGGGCATCGCGCAGATCAAGGCGCTGGGCATCCAGGAACTGCTCGATGCCGGGCAGCTGGTCGACCTTTTTCCCGACTGGCCCGACGAGCGCTTCTCGCTGCACGTGCTCTATCCCTCGCGCCACCTGCCGGCCGCCAAGGTGCGCGCCTTCATCGGCTTCGTCGAGGAGCTGCTGGCGCCGCGCGCCGCGGGCTGAACCGGCCCGGCGCGCGCACGGCTGATCGTCTTGCATCGCATCGGCGATACAATTGAGCGATGAAAACCGCCACCATCCCGTCGTTGCGCGTGGAGCCCGAATTCCGTAACGAAGTCGAGCAGGTGCTGGGCGAGGGCGAGTCCTTGTCGCAATTCGTCGAGTCCGCGATACGCGCGCGCGTTCAACAGCGCAAGGATCAGGCCGAATTCGTGGTCCGCGGCCTCGCGTCGTTGGCCAGCGCACGTCGCAGCGGCGCGTATGTCGATGCGGGTGAGGTGGTCGATCGTCTCAAGACAAAGCTCGAGGTGGCCAGGAAACGGCAGCGTTCGGCGCACCGGTGAACTACAAGGTCCGCTTCACCCTCCAGGCGGTCGAAGACCTGGAGCGGCTCTATGACTTCATCATCGAGCGGGAACTCGCGCGGGGCGGGGACCTGGTACTGGCGTCGCGAGCGCTCGACGCCATCGAAAGCGGCATCGCCACGCTGGGTTTCTCGCCGTTCACCTGCCGCAAGGCCGGCGACAGCCCATGGATCCGCGAGCTCGTGATTCCGTTCGGCGGGAGCGGCTATGTCGCGCTGTTCGAGATAGAAACGAACGAGTCGATCGTCGTGGCCGCCGTCAGGCATCAACGGGAAGACGACTACCACTGAGCCGGGGCCGGCCCTGGGGCGCGACGGATCGTCATTTCCGTTTTGAATCGGAGCATGTCCCGATTCAATTTGACGCTCCCGGCGCGCGCGGCGAACACTCGGTCGCATGAGCATTGGCGATATCGGCGAACAGAAGATCGAGTTCTACAAGGGCCCCGCGGGCGGCTGGGGCGCATTGCGCAGCGTGAAGAACACGCTGCTGCGGCAGGACATTCCCCTCAAGGGTGCGAAGACCCTGCTGTCGGCCAACCAGCCCGACGGCTTCGACTGCCCGGGCTGCGCCTGGCCCGACCGCAACCATGCCTCGACCTTCGAGTTCTGCGAGAACGGCGTGAAGGCCGTGGCGGCCGAGGCCACCGCGCGCCGCGCCGGGCCCGAGCTGTTCGCGAAGCACACGGTGGCCGAGCTGATGCAGCAGAGCGACTTCTGGCTCGAGGACCAGGGCCGGCTCACGCACCCGATGGTGTACGACCGCGCGAGCGACAGGTACCGCCCGATCGAATGGGACGCGGCCTTCGAGCTGATCGCGCGCCACCTCAATGCGCTGCCCGATCCCAACCAGGCGATCTTCTACACCTCGGGCCGTGCCAGCAACGAGGCCGCCTTCCTCTACCAGCTGTTCGTGCGCGAGTACGGCACCAACAACTTCCCCGACTGCTCGAACATGTGCCACGAGCCCAGCGGCAGCGGCATGCGGCCGCAGATCGGCGTGGGCAAGGGCACGGTCACGCTCGACGACTTCGACAAGGCCGACGCGATCTTCATCTTCGGCCAGAACCCCGGCACCAACCATCCGCGCATGCTCGGCGAGCTGCGCGCGGCCTCGAAGCGCGGCGCGCGCATCGTGAGCTTCAACCCGCTGCGCGAGCGCGGCCTCGAGCGCTTCCAGGATCCGCAGAGCAAGATCGAGATGGCCACGCTGGGCTCGACGCCGATCAGCACCCACTACTACCAGCTGCGCGTGGGCGGCGACTTCGCGGCCCTCAAGGGCATGATGAAGCACGTCATCGAGCGCGACGACCAGAGCATCGCCGCCAGCGGCGCCTCGCTGCTCGACCGCGAGTTCATCGCCACCCACACCGCCGGCTTCGAATCGCTGGCCGCCGACCTGCGCGCCGAGTCGTGGGAGCTGCTCGAACAGGAGTCGGGCCTGTCCGAGGCCGACATCCGCGCCGCGGCCGAGGTCTACCTGGGCGCCAAGCGCGTCATCGCCTGCTGGGGCATGGGCATCACGCAGCACCAGCATTCGGTGGCCACGATCCAGATGATCGTCAACCTGCTGATGCTGTGCGGCCACATGGGCCGCGAGGGCGCGGGCGCCTGCCCGGTGCGCGGCCACAGCAACGTGCAGGGCGACCGCACCATGGGCATCTGGGAGAAGCCGCCGGCGGCGCTGCTCGACCGGCTGCAGCAGGTGTTCGGCTTCGAGCCGCCGCGCGAGAACGGCTTCGACACCGTGGAGGCGATCCAGGCCATGCTCGACGGCAAGGGCCGCGTGTTCTTCGCGCTCGGCGGCAACTTCGCGGCCGCCACGCCCGACACCTATCAGACCTGGAAGGGCCTGCGCCAGTGCGACCTGACGGTGCACGTCGCGACCAAGCTCAACCGCAGCCACGTGGTGCACGGGCGCGAGGCGCTGATCCTGCCCTGCCTGGGCCGCACCGAGATCGACATGCAGGCCGCCGGCGCGCAGGGCGTGACGGTGGAGGACTCGATGAGCATGGTGCACATCTCGATGGGCATCAATCCGCCGGCCTCGGAGCAGCTGCTGTCCGAGCCCGCCATCGTCGCGCGCCTCGCGGCCGCCACGCTCGGTGCGCGCAGCCGCACGCCGTGGCTGTGGATGGTCGAGGACTACGCGCGCATCCGCGACAAGATCGAGGCCGTGTTCGACGACTTCGCGGACTTCAACACGCGTGTCGCCACGCCCGGCGGCTTTCGCCTGCGCAACACCGCGAGCGAGCGCGTGTGGAACACGCCACAGCACAAGGCCGTGTTCTTCACCCATGCGGTGCCGACCGACACGCCGGTGCACCGCGCCCGCGCGCGCCACGGCCGCAAGGGCGACGCGAAGGTCTTCACCCTGCTGACCACGCGTTCGCACGACCAGTACAACACCACCATCTACGGCATGGACGACCGCTACCGCGGCGTGTTCGGCCAGCGCCGCGTGGTGTTCATCCATGCCGAGGACATCCGCGCGCTGGGCTTCAAGGACGGCGACTGGGTCGACATCCTCACGGTGTGGGACGACGGGCAGGAACGGCGCGCCGACCGCTTCAAGCTCGTGGCCTACGACATCCCGCGCGGCAATCTCGCGGCCTACTACCCCGAGACCAATCCGCTGGTGCCGCTGTCCTCGGTGGCCGAGAACGCGGGCACGCCGACCTCGAAGTCGATTCCCGTGATGCTGGTGGCGCACCTCGCGCAGGCCGAGGAAGGCCCGGCCTCGGTCACGGGCGAAGAGGTCGCGGCCTGAGCCTCGCGCGTGCCATGTCCGACGCAGCGAACGACGCCCTGCCGCTGCCCGCCGCGATCCTGCTCGCGCTGGCCGAGTTCGAGGCCGAGGGCCTGGAGAGCGTCTCGCTGCCGCGCCTGGGCAAGCGGCTCGGCCAGGGCGCGAGCGTGCTGA
>NZ_JBZAYE010000323.1:0-8154 GCF_058244205.1 Variovorax sp. 20P10.2.4 | reverse complement strand
CTCGCGCGGCTTTCGTCTTTGGAGAGGGCTCAGCCGCCCGAGATCGACGGCCCCGCGACAGGCACCGCCTGCGCACGATGTTGCTGCGGACCCCACAGCGGCACGCGCTCGAAGTCCTGCACCCATTGCGGGATGTCGCAGGCCGACAGCGGCATCGAGATGCCGTAGCCCTGGGCCAGCGTGCAACCCATCTCGAGCAGCGCCTCGCCGAGCTCGAGCGTCTCGACGCCCTCGGCCACGGGCGTGCGGCCCAGCGCCTTGAGCAGCGCTAGGATGCCCTGCACGATCGCGCGGTCCTGCTCGCTCTCGAGCATGCCGCGGATGAAGGACTGGTCGATCTTGACCGAGGACACGGGCAACTGGCGCAGGTAGGTCAGCGAGGAATAGCCGGTGCCGAAGTCGTCGATGGCGACCGGCACGCCCAGGCCCTTGCAGGCCTCGACGAAACGCGCCACGGTGGAGAACTTGCTGATGGCGGTGGTCTCGAGGATCTCGAGCTCGAGCGTGCCAGCGCCCAGCTTGGGGAACTGCGCCAGGTGCTGCGCGAGCCGGTCGACGAAGTCCCAGCGCATCATGTGGCGCGGGCTCACGTTGACGCTGATCGCGGTGCGCAGGCCGGCCGAACGCCATTCGTGCGCCTGGCGCAGCGCCGCGCCGATCACCCAGTCGCCCATGCGCTCGGCGAGCTCGTCGCCCTCGGTGAGCGGCACGAACTGCCCGGGCTGCAGCAGGCCGCGCTCGGGATGCTGCCAGCGGATCAGCGCCTCGACGCCCACCATCACGCCGCGCTGCATGTCGACCTTGGGCTGGTAGCAGAGGAAGAATTCGTCGCGCTCCAGGCCTTCCTGGATGCGCTGGCGCGCGCGCACCATCTGCTCGTCGGCATGGGCCTGCGGCGCGTCGAAGTAATGCACCCGGCCGTCGCCCGCGCGCTTGGCGAAGAAGGCCGCATGGCTGGCCTGGCGCAGCGCGAGCTCGGGCGGCGGGCCGCTGGCGTCGAGCAACCGCGCACCGAGGCTGGCCTCGAGGCTGACGGCATGGCCGCGCCATTCCCAGGGTTCGGACAGCGCGGCCAGCATGCGTTCGAGCACCTGGTGGCATTGCGAATTGCCGATGCCCGCGAACACGGCCGCGAACTCGTCGCCACCGACATGGGCCAGCAGACCCTCGCGCGGCAGCTGGGCCTTGAGGCGGCGGCGTGCTTCCTCGAGTGCGGCGTTGCCGCCGGCCATGCCCAGGCGCTGGTTCACGTCGGCGAAACGATCGAGGTCGATGAAGCAGACGATGGCCAGCCGCTTGCCCTCGCGGGCCCAGTCGGCCAGCAGCGGGCGCAGCACCTCATCGGGCGGAAGGCGGTTGAGTCCGGAATCCGGCAGGGCCATGGCGGGAGGTTGCTTGGTCGACAAAGGGCTGAGTCCGGAAAATCGCAATCTATTGTTCTCTCAAAACTGACCGTGGAGCGATCCGTGCGGGGCGAATTGTGAGGTTCGCGGTCTTCGCGCAACACCGTGGCACCCAAGCGTTCGCGGATGCGGCGCCTGGAACGGGGAAGCGGGATCGAAGTGGCGGGTCGGGCTCTCTTCTATTGGCAGCTCGCTCCCACGATGCGGCCCGAGGGTTCGACCCTCACGTTGAGCCGGGTCGGATCGAGCACGGGGTCGGACGGGTCGGTGACCAGCAGGGTGCGCGCGAACTTCGCGCCGCTGCGCTGGCGCATTTCCTCGAGCAGCGGCGCGGTGACGCGCAGGCCCAGCGCGAAGCGCACACCCTCGGCCAGACAGCTTTCGGGCGGCGGCGCGAAGGCCGGCGGCTCCGGCACCTCGGAGGTAAGGGGACGGTCCTTGGGCGGCGCCTGGCAGCCGGCGGCCAGCAGGAGCAGCGCCGTGAGAGAAAGCCAGTGTCGGCCGTGGATGCGCATTCGGGGGTTCCTTGAACGGGGCGTAGCTTAGTCGGGCGCGGACGCGAATTTGGGCGATCTGGGCGAAACGAGAACAAAAGTATCGACAAAATTCACGATCTCCCTACTGGATTCGGGAGGGGAAACGTTTGCGCAATCTTGGCATGCGATCCGGCGCCCGGTCCAGTGGAGATGACACGCCGATCTCCGACTGTGCCATCGGCGCCAGCCACCGTATCCTCGGAACACCCGGCCCGGCGCCGCCTTCAGAACCCTGGACACACACCGATGAGCCCTGCCTCCAAGACCTCGGCCCCCGCCGCCCTCCCCGGCCAACCCGCGCCGCACGACCTGCTGGTGAACGTGCCGCGGCTGATCTCGGCCTACTACAGCGGCCGGCCCGATCCCTCGGTGGCCGCGCAGCGCGTGGCCTTCGGCACCTCGGGCCACCGCGGCTCGTCCTTCGACAACGGCTTCAACGAATGGCACGTGCTCGCGATCAGCCAAGCGATCTGCGACTACCGACGCCAGAAGGGCATCGACGGGCCGCTGTTCCTCGGCATCGACACCCATGCGCTCTCGACACCCGCCTTCAACAGCGCGGTCGAGGTGCTGGCGGCCAACGGCGTCGAGCTGATGCTCTCGCAGGACGACGAATACACGCCCACGCCCGCGGTGTCGCACGCGATCCTGGTCTACAACCGCGGTCGCACCACCGGGTTGGCCGACGGCATCGTGATCACGCCCTCGCACAACCCGCCCGAGAGCGGCGGCTTCAAGTACAACCCGCCCAACGGCGGACCTGCCGGCACCGACATCACCTCGGCTGTCGAAGCCGCCGCCAACGGCTTCCTGGCCAACGGCCTGCAGGGCGTGAAGCGGCTGCCCCTGGCGCAGGCGCTCAAGGCCTCGACCACGCACCGGCACGACTACCTGAACACCTATGTGGAGGACTTGGCGCAGGTGCTCGACATGGACGCCATCCGCGGCGTGCAGATCGACCTGGGCGTCGATCCGCTGGGCGGCGCGGGCGTGCACTACTGGCCCGCGATCGCCGAGCGCTACAAGCTCTCGCGCCTGACGGTGCTGAGCCAGGAGGTCGACCCGACCTTCCGCTTCATGTCGCTCGACTGGGACGGCCGCATCCGCATGGACCCGTCCTCGCCCGATGCGATGCACCAGTTGATCGCGCTCAAGGACCGCTTCGGCATCGCCTTCGCCTGCGACACCGACCACGACCGCCACGGCGTGGTGGCGGGCAGCAGCGGCCTGATGCAGCCCAACAGCTACCTCGCGGTGATGATCGACTACCTCTACACGCACCGCCCCGACTGGCCCGCCGCCGCGGCCGTCGGCAAGACCGTGGTGAGCAGCCGCATGATCGACCGCGTGGCCCAGCGCCTGGGGCGCCGTCTCTACGAGGTGCCGGTGGGCTTCAAGTGGTTCGTCGACGGGCTGGTCGACGGCTCGCTGGCCTTCGGCGGCGAAGAAAGCGCGGGCGCGACCTTCCTGCGCCGCGACGGCACGGCCTGGACCACCGACAAGGACGGCATCGTGCCGGCGCTGCTGTCGGCCGAGATCGCCGCGCGCACCGGGCGCGATCCGGGCGAGCGCTATGCCGAGCTCACGCAGGCGCTGGGCCGACCGGTCTCCGACCGCGTCGACGCGGCGGCCACGGTCGAGCAGAAGAAGCGGCTGTCGAGCCTGTCGCCCGCGCAGATCCGCTCGACCGAGCTCGCGGGCGAGAAGATCGTCGAGGTGCTGAGCCATGCGCCCGGCAACGGCGCGGCCATCGGCGGCGTGAAGGTGATCACCGAGAACGGCTGGTTCGCGGCGCGTCCCTCGGGCACCGAGAACATCTACAAGATCTACGGCGAGAGCTTCCAGGGACAGGAGCATCTCGCGCGCATCCTCGAGGAAGCGCAGCAGGTGGTGGACGGCGCGCTCGCGGCGCCCTGAAGCCGGTCGCGCGATGCGCACGCTGCCCCTGCGCCTCTCGCCCGGCGACGACCTGCGCGCGGCGCTCGACCGCGTGCTCGCGCAGCAGGCGGTGGACGCCGCCTTCGTGCTCTCGGGCATCGGCAGCCTGCGCGGTGCGCGGATCCGCTTCGCGGGCGCGCCCGAGCCCGCGGCACTCGAGGGCGACCTGGAGATCCTCACGCTCGCGGGCTCGCTCTCGCCCACGGGCTCGCACCTGCACATCAGCGTGGCGGACGCGCAGGGCCGCGTCTGGGGCGGCCATGCGGCGCCGGGCTGCGTGGTGCGCACCACCGCTGAAGTGTTGCTGGCGCTGCTGCCCGAATGGCGCTTCTCGCGCGAGCACGACGAGGCCACGGGCTATGCCGAACTGAGGATGCGCGAGAAAACGCTGGATCGCGACTGAGCCGGACAGGGCCTCAGTGCGGCTTGTCGTTGAGGTCGTACTTCATGACGCGGCCATGCCGCCCCTCGATGTCGCGCTCGACCTCGTAGACGTCGCCGCTGTCCGGGCGGCGCTGCGCGAGCACCGCGGCGAGCGCCGCGAGGTCGGCCGCATCGAGCTGCAACGCGAGCATGCGCAGGTGGTCGGGCAGATGGTCACCGCGGCGCACGCCGACGATCACGGCCGCCACCTCGGGCTGCGCGAGCACCCAGCGCATCGCGACCGCCGACAGCGAGGTGCCGTGCCGCTGCGCGATCTTCTGCAAGGCTTGCAGCAGTGCCTGGAACAGATCCCAGCCGCCGAAGTCGTCGATGATCAGCTTGTATTTGACCAGCGAGCGGTTCTCCAGCGGCTCGGCCGGTTCGCTCACGCCGAGCCAGCGTTCCGAGAGAAAGCCGCCAGCCACGCTGCCGTAGCACAGCAGCTTGACGCCGGCCTGCGCGCACCAGGCCGCGAGCCGCGTGCGCGGCCGCTGGTCGAGCAGCGAGTACTGCACCTGCATGCTGCGCAGCGGCAGGCCCGCGTCGCCCAGTTCGCGCGCGCGCTGCGTGTCGAAGTTGGTGCCGCCCAGCAGTTCGATCTTGCCGGCGCGCTGCAGCTCGGCCAGCCAGTGCGCGACCTCGACATAGCGCGGCACGCGGTAGTCCCACCAGTGGAACTGCACCAGGTCGAGCCGCTCGACGCCGAGGCGGCGCAGCGAGCGGTCGATGGTCTGTTCGACCTGCTGCTTGTCGATGCTCGGCAGCAGCGCGAGGTCGGGCACGAACTTGGTGTGCACGCGCAGCTGCGCGAGGCTGTCGGCGCCGTGGCGCGCGCGGTGCTCGCGGCGGAACTCGCCGATCAGTTCCTCGACGCCGGTGTAGATGTCGGCGCAGTCGAAGGTCGTGATGCCGGCCTGGTAGTAGGCCGACATGTCGGCGATGGCCGCGGCGCGGTCGATGCCGCCATGGCCGCCGGCAAGCTGCCAGCCGCCCTTGAGCATGCGCGAGATGGAATAGCCGGGGGCGAGTTCGGTGCGGGGGACGGTGCTCATGGTCGAAGGTCAGAAGGGTGGACCACGGCCGTGGTGTCGGCGTGGCGGAAGACGCGCGTGCCGATGCGCGTGATGCGCAGGCGCGAGGGGCAGTTCGGATCGGGACAGGCGATCTCGGCATCGGTGCTCATCCAGTCGTTGCCGTCGGTGGCACGCTGCTTGGCGGCCAGCAGCGGCAGCACCGCGCCCAGCGAGTAGATCGAGAAGCCCTGCCCCGGCGGCAGGTGCAGCATCTCGCCGCGCAACTCGAAGTGGTCGCCGGGCTGGCCGCAGTAGATGCGCGCGCCCTCGGGCGCGACCACCTCGACGCGCAGGTCGTGCAGCGTGAAGCTGCGCTCGGACGCGGAATCGGTCGGTGTGCTCATGGGAGGCTCCTGCTCAGGGATTGGGCGGTGTCACCGACAGGATGATCTCGGTCGGCGCCTGCGAGGCGTTCATGTAGCGATGCGGCAGCCGCGCGTCGAAGGAGATGCTCTCGCCGGCCTGCAGCGGGTAGTCGACGCCCGCGACCTGTGCCACCAGCGCGCCGGCCACCACGTAGACGCACTCGGCCGAGGCATGGCCGCGCGGCTCGTCGGCCGACATCTGGCCCGGCTGCAGCACCGCGCGCAGCACCTCGAGCTGGCCCACGCCGGCGGTCAGCCGCTCGTAGGCGACTTGGCCCTGCGGCGCCGTGAGCATCGCGCGCCGTCCCGGCCGGCTGACCCAGACGGTGGGCGGCGCGGGGTCGGAGAACAGCGAGGACACCGACTCGCCGAACACGCCGGCCAGCCGGCGCAGGGTTTCGAGGCTGGGGTCGGTGACCGCGCGCTCGATCTGGCTCAGCAAGGTGGCCGACACGCCGGCCTGGGCCGCGAGCTCGCGCAACGAGAGGCCGCGTGCGGTGCGCAGTTCCTTGAGCCGTTCGCCGATCATGGGTGGGAATTTCCTTTTGTGCAGTCTGACAGCACGAATGAGGCAATGCTATGTGCCATGACGGTGCACGTCAAGATGGCTGGACGCCCAGGATTGGCGCGTTATTTGCAAGGAAAACCCGAACTCGACCCGCTTGTGCTTCGTGCACTTTCGCTGCACACTCCGCGCCCATCTCGTGCAGCAGCACTTCACAGGAGTTTCGAATGGCCGGCCCGTCTCCCTCCTCCATCGCATCGCCTCCCCGCCGCCGCGCCTACCGATGGCTGCTGGCCTTCCCCTTCGTCTGGCAGGCCGGCCTCGCGCCCGTGGTCAACGACATCGCGCTGCGGCCCTTCGGCCTGCCGTTCCCGATGGCCTGGCAGATGGCGGGCATCGTGCTCACGAGCGTGGCGATCGCGCTGGTGTTCCGGCTCGACGCGCGCCATGGCGTGGAGGACGAGGAAGCCGACTTCCTCGCGCGGCACCAGGACGCCGGCACCGACGGCCACGGGAGCGCGCGATGAAGCTCGCGATCGTCCTGGCCATCCTGCTCGCCACGGTCGCGGGCGCCATCGCCTATGGCCGCCGCACCCGGCGCGCCGCCACCTTGGCCGAATGGGCCGTCGGCGGCCGCAGCCTCGGCACCCTGCTGTTCTGGTTCATGAACGCGGGCGAGGTCTACACCACCTTCGCGGTGCTCGGCATCTCGGGCTATGCCTGGGCGCTGGGCGCGCCGGCCTACCTGGCCTTCTGCTCGGTGTCGATGAGCTATGCGGTCGGCTACTGGCTGATGCCGAAGATCTGGCGCGCGGGGCGCATCGGGCGCCTGCTCACGCAGTCCGACTTCTTCGCCGCGCGCTACGAGGCGCCCTGGCTCGGCGTGCTCACCGGCGTGGTCGGCATCGCCTCGCTGGTGGTCTACGTGCAGATCCAGCTCGTGAGCCTGGGCCTGATCGTGCAGCTCACGCTCGACGGCGCGGTGTCGAGCGAGGCCGCGACCATCGGCGCGGGCCTGTTGATGATCGCCTTCGTGTTCGTGGCCGGCGTGCGCTCGGCGGCCTTCGCGGCCGGCGTGAAAGACGTGCTGATGGTGCTGGTCGTGGTGCTGCTGAGCGTGACGGTGGCGAGCAAGGTGGGCGCGGCCTCGCTGCTCGACCTGTTCGCGCTGGCCGAGGCGAAGCATCCGGGCATCGGCAGCTTTCCGGGCCTCGATGCGAGCTCGCCGACCACCGCGATCTGGCTCATGACCTCGGCCATCAACATCGCGCTGGGCAACTGGGTGTTCCCGCACCTGTTCCAGATGTCGTACACGGCGCACAGCGCCACCGCGATCCGGCGCAACGCGATCTGGCAGCCGATCTACTCGCTGGCCTATTTCTTCATCATCCTGCTGGGCTTCGCGGCGCTGATCGCAGGCACGCAGCCGCCGGGCGGCAACCTCAACGCGGCGCTGCTGCAGTTCGTGTCCGACCGCTATCCGGCCTGGACCGTGGGCCTGCTCGCGGGCACCGGCTTCCTGCTGGCGCTGGCGCCGGGCTCGCTGCTGCTGCTGACGGCCGGCTCGATCTTCACGCGCAACGTGGTGCGGCCCTTCAGGCCCGCGCTCGGCGAAGGCGCGGCGCTCGCGCTGTCGCGCGGCTCGCTGGTGTGCTTCGCGGCGATCGCCGTGTGGTTGTCGATCAGCCAGAAGGGCTCGCTGGTGAAGATCCTGCTCGACGCCTATTCGGCCATCGGCATGCTGGCGCCCGGCGTGTTCCTCGGCTTCCTCTGGAAGCGCACCAGCGCGCTCGGCGTGCTGGCCGGGCTGCTCGCGGGCTTCGCGGCCCTGCTCGCGCCGCCGGCCGCGAAGTTCTGGGCGACCGCGCTGCCGCAATGGGAAGCCGGGCTGATCGCGATGGCGATCAATGC
>NZ_JBZAYE010000322.1:0-8170 GCF_058244205.1 Variovorax sp. 20P10.2.4 | reverse complement strand
ACCAGTACCCGCTGGGCTCGGTGATGAGCCTGGCGCGCCGGCGCGAGCTGCTCGACTTCGCGCGCCAGTCGGGCAGCTGGATCGTGGAGGACGACTACGACAGCGAGTTCCGCTTCGCGGGCCGGCCCATTCCCTCGATGCAGGGGCTCGAGGACGACAGCCCGGTGATCTACATCGGCACCTTCAGCAAGACCCTGTTCCCGGGCCTGCGCGTGGGCTACATGGTGCTGCCGCGCGCGCTGGCCGCGCACTTCCGCACCGCCCATGCCGACCTCTACCGCGAGGGCCACGCCATCACGCAGGTGGCACTGGCCGAGCTGATCGGACAAGGCCACTACGCTGCCCACATCCGCCGCATGCGCGTGCTCTATGCGCGCCGGCGCGCGCTGCTGGCCGGGCTGATCGGCGAGCACCTGGGCCCCGACCACCTGCATCCGCAGGCCAGCAATGCCGGCCTGCACCTGGTGCTGCGGCTGCCCGAGGACCGCAACGACGTGGCGATCATGGAAGCGGCGCAGGCGCGCGGCGTGCTCTCGCGGCCGCTGTCGCGCTACTACCGGCGCGGCGACGGGCGACGCGGCCTGCTGCTGGGCTATGCCTGCGTGGAGGAGGCGAACATCGAGCCGGCGTTCCGCGTGCTGCTCGATTGCATTCGGCCTTGAGCGACGCCCGGCCGGTTCGCATCGGCCTACACGCGCTGGCCGATCAACCCGACAGCGCCGCGTGGGCGGTCCGGTCCCAATAAGACTTCCGCCATTCAACGCCTTCGTCACCCGTGCCCCTGCCGCCCGCGCAAGACCGACCCGCCCGCCCCGGACGCCGACTGGCCCTCGCGCTGGTCGTCGCCATCGCCGCCGGCGTGGTGGCCGTCTTCACGGGCGCCATCGAGGTGCCCGAGCGGCACGATCCCTGGGCGCCGCTCGACGTGACGGCAGCGCCCAACTGGCTCACTTCGTACAAGCTGGCCCGCGCACGCGGCGACCCGGTGCGCTGCCAGGCCGCGCTGGCCGACACCGGCATGCAGTACGAGCGCGTGCCCGACCGCGTCACCGGCCCGGGCTGCGGCTTCGAGAACGCGGTGCGCCTGCGTTCGGCCGGCGTGCGGCTGGGCAGCGCGCCCACGCTGAGCTGCCCGATGGCGCTGTCCTTCTTCATGTGGGAGCGCCATGCGCTGCAGCCCGCGGCCCTGCGGCACTTCGGCCAGCCGGTCGCCGCGATCGACCACCTCGGCAGCTATGCCTGCCGCAACGTGAACCGCGGCGAAGGCGCGATGCCCGGCGCGCCACGCAGCCGGCATGCCACGGCCGATGCCTTCGACGTGGCCGGCTTCGTGCTCGCCGACGGACGCCGCGTCAACGTGCGCAAGGACTGGCACACCGACGCTTCGAACCCTTCGGCCGCGCTGCTGAACGATGCCCACCTGGGTGCCTGCCGGTTCTTTCGCGGCGTGCTCGGGCCCGAGTACAACGCGGCGCACCGCGATCACTTCCATCTGGAGACGGGCGGGTTTCCGATGTGCCGCTGAGCCCGTCTGCTAGAAAGCCACCATGAGCGCTTCCCTCGCTGCCTCTCTCGTCGATCTCGTGCTGGGCCTGGAACTCGGCGCGCGCGGCGATGCCGATCCGAACCGCTTCGCGCTCGAGGGCGTGCGCTGGACCGCGGGGCAGGACGGCACGCGCGAACTGCGGATCGCGCGGCTCGAAGCGACGGCCCTGCGGCTCGCCACGGGCGCGCTGGTGCTGGAGATCGAGCACATCGCCGTGCACGAACTGGTCGCGCGCGTGCATGCCGAGAACGGGTCGCTGCGCGTCGGCGCCATCGAGGCCCGCGACGCGGAATTCGCCGGCCTGAAGTTGCACGGCCCGCTGGTGCTGCCACGGCAGTTCCACCAACTGTGGGAAGCCACCCATCCCGCCGACGGCACGACGCTGCCGCCGCCGGCCGATGCCTGGCAGCTCGGCCCGCTCGGCGAGATCGACGGCACCCTGCGCGGCCGCATCACCGACGCGCACCTGCTGTTCGATGCCGACGTGACCGTGCCGATCCGCCACGGGCTGGTCGACTTCAACGACGCCACCGTCGAGCACGTGGGCCCCGACTCGCGCATGGGCGTGAGCCCGCTCGGCTTCTACGTCGATGCGCCGAACGGCCGCAGCTACCTCTACCAGTTCGCCTCGGCGCCGCTCGCGGGCGTGGAATTCGAGCGCCGCAAGAGCCTGATCGGCCCGTGGATCTCCGAGCGCGGCAAGCTGCGGCTGCGGCCCTTCGCCGAATCGATGCTGCGCCAGGGGCTCGGCACGCAGGCCCAGGGGCTGACCGCGCAGGCGCGCACGCTGCTCGGGCGCACGGCATTGTCGGGCGAACTGCGGCTCGGGGACGGACTGCTCGCGCTGCCGGGCCTGCAGGTGTCGATGGACGGGCACGAGCAAGGCCTCAACACGATCGTGCTGCGCTCGGAATCGGTGGGGCGCGGGCTGGGCGCGGAGATCGCCACGCTGTCCGCGCGAGATATCGCGGCGAACTGGAGCGGCGCGCAACTCGCCGGCGAGGCCGTGACGGCCAAGCTCGGCGTGCAGGTCGTCGTCGAGGGCGACACCCTGCGCTTCGTGCTCGCGGTCGCGAACGGCCGCATCACCTCACCCCGCATCGGCTTCGCGGCCGGCGAGCCCGCGTGATCCTCGCCGTCGATGTCGCCTACGCCGAGTCGGGCGGCGCCATGGCCGCCGGGCTGCTGCTCGCGGACTGGCATGACACCGCGCCCGTGCGCGAGATCCTGGTGCCGGTGCCGCAGGTCGAGGACTATGTGCCCGGCGCGTTCTACCGCCGCGAGCTGCCCTGCATCGAGGCCGTGCTCGCGCAGGTCGCCGAGCCGCTCGCCTGCATCGTCATCGACGGCTACGTGACGCTGGGCACGCCGTCGCGCGACGGCCTCGGCGCGGTGCTCTGGGAGAAGCTCGGCCGCACGACCCCGGTGATCGGCGTCGCGAAGACGAGGTTCGCGGGGGCGCCGCCCGAGACCGAACTGCTGCGCGGCGAGAGCGCGCGCCCGCTCTTCGTGACGGCCGCGGGCATGCCGCTCGAGCAGGCCAGGGCGCACATCCGCGCGATGGCCGGTACGTACAGGCTGCCCGAGATGCTCAGGCGGGTCGATGGCCTGTCGCGCCAGCGCGCGCAGGTCTAGCCGACGCTTGCGTGGATCTACGCGGGACGCAATCGCTTCGATTGCTCGAGCCGCGCGATGAGCTCCTTCGGCAGACGCCGCGCCCGCGCGATGTCGACCGCATCGCGCCCCTGCTCGTCGGCCACGGACGCATCGGCACCGGCCGCGATCAACAGCGCCAGCGTCTCGAGCCGCTGCAGCCGGGCTGCATAGAAGAGCGGCGTTTCGCCGTGCGCGCGCAGGTTCAGCGCGGGCCTGTTCGCGAGCAGCACGCGGCACATCGCCGCGTCGTCGCGCCATACCGCGGCCCACAGCGACCAGCTCGTGTTCGCGCCGCGCTTGGCGAGGAACTTCACCAGCGGCAGGTTCTCGCCGCGCGCCACCGCGTACCAGATCGGCGTGGCGCGGAAGTCGCCCTCGTCCTCGTCCATGGGCACTTCGGCCTCGAGATCGGCACCCGCATCGAGCAGCGCGGTCACGGTCTCGATCCCATGGGGTTCCGCGAGCTGCGCGCCCGCGGCCTTCACCGTGCAGGCCAGATGGATCGCCGCGCGGCCGCGCGGATCGGTGGCGCCGACCAGCGCCGGCGACTGGGCCAACTGGGCCTGGACCGAGGCCGCGTCCCAGGCCTTCGCGGCGGCGAACAGCGAGGTCTTCGAGGGCGAGGGCATGGGCGCTTTCCTTCCTTTCTGCGTCGGGCCATGGCTGCGCGATGGCCGCCGCCATCTTCCCACGGGCTTGACCCAGGTCAATCGCCGGGCGCCCGCGCCGGGCTAGCATGGACAGGCGACACGAGGAGACGCCGTGGAACTCGAGATACCGGAGATGCTGGCTGCCGTCCTGCGCAGCCAGGTCGGCGCGCAGTCGCCGCTGGGCCTCCAGCTGGGTGGCCAGGGGGCCTGCAGCGGCATACGCGTCGTGTCGAGCCGCCACTTCGACGGCCGCTCGCTCAACCTGCTCTACCAGCTGAGCCTCGGCAAGGGCGCGCGCGACCTGGTGTTCCAGCTGCTCGCGCTCGACAACCTCAACGGCGAATCGCAGCTGCAGCCGATCGCGAACCTCGAGGCGATGGTGCCGGCACTGACCGAATGGCTGGCGCGCGACGCGATCGACGGCTGGCTCTACCAGCGCGGCAAGGACGGCGTGCTGCTGCCCTGGCTGGTCCACACGGTGCGGCTGGTGAAGCCCACCGAGGGCAATGCCTACGTGCTCGTGGGCCTGCTCGCCAACACGCTGCAGGCCGCCGGCCGCGAGCCGCCCTCCGAGCCCCGGCTGCGCTTCGCGGGCATGACCTGGGGCCTGAGCTTCTACGAGGAGCAGTTGCCGCAGCGCACGCTGGCCGACCTGTTCGCCGACCACGGCTTTCACAAGGAATGCGCGGAGTTCAAGCGCGAGTACGAGATGCAGCTCGAGCGCTTCGGCAAGCTGCAACCGCAGCACGGCGCGCAGTTCACCGTCGGCGGCAGCGTCTGGACCGCGGGCGAGGGCCCGCGCGCGGCGCTCGAGTGCCATCGACTGCCCGAAGGCGCCGCTGTGCGCTGCGTGAACGACGAGGAGCTGCTGCGCCGCCGCTTCGACCTGGCCGCCGATCCGCACCACTGGCGCGAGAGCGGCATCGCCCAGGGCTTCGACCGCATTCCCCAGCACTGCTACCTGCACCTGTTCCACCTCGACTGGCACCGCAACATCTGGGTCCATGCGCAGCATGTGCAGGAGTACCGGTACCAGCCCGGCCTGCGCGAGCGGCTGGTGCTGCCGCAGGCGCACCGCGACCTGATCGACATCCTCACGGCCGACCGCAACTTCCTGGTCGAGGACGTGGTGCCCGGCAAGTCGGGCGGCACCACCATCCTGTGCAAGGGCGCGCCCGGCCTGGGCAAGACGCTGACCGCCGAGGTCTATGCGGAGGTGGTCGGCAAGCCGCTGTACCGCGTGCATTCGGGCCAGCTCGGCGTGACGGCGAGCTCGGTGGAGACCAGCCTCACGCGCATCCTGCAGCGCGCCGCGCGCTGGGGCTGCGTGCTGCTGCTCGACGAGGCCGACGTCTACATCCGGCGCCGCGACAACGACCTGCAGCACAACGCCATCGTGGCCGAGTTCCTGCGCACGCTCGAGTACTTCAGCGGCCTGCTGTTCATGACCACCAACCGCGTCGGCGACATCGACGAGGCCATCCTCTCGCGCTGCATCGCGGTGATCGACTACCAGCCGCCCGGGCCCGAGGATGCGCGACGCCTGTGGGCCACGCTGTCGGCCCAGCTCGGCGTGGAGCTGCCCGTCGCCGTGATCGACCGGCTGGTGGTCGACTACGCGGGCGCCAGCGGCCGCGACATCAAGGAGCTGCTCAAGCTCACGAGCAAGTACTGCCGGCGCAAGGAACTGCCGCTGTCGACGCAGTCCTTCGCGCAGTGCGCGGTGTTCCGCGGCATCGCGCCCGCCGCTTCGACCGGAGGAGGCCACGCATGATCGACCCCACCCTGTTCGGCGGCGCGCTCACGGGCCGCATGGCCTTCCGGCCCGGTGCCGCGCCCCTCTACGAACCGCTGCCGCCCGGGCGCCACGACCTGGGCTTCGACGAAGGCCGCGACGCGGTGCTGGTCGTGCCCGAGGGCCTGCCCACCGATGCGCCGCTGCCCCTGCTCGTGATGTTCCATGGTGCGGGCGGCGAGGCCAACCGCGTGCTGCCGCACTTCGTCGCCCATGCGCGCTCGCGCGGCTTCCTGCTGCTGGCGCCGCAGTCGATGTACGCCACCTGGGACATCGTGGTCGGCGGCCATGGCCCCGACCTCGAGCGGCTCGACAACGCGCTGGCCACCGTGTCGCGGCATTTCCGTCTCGACCCCGCGCGGCTCGCGCTCGCGGGTTTCTCCGACGGCGGCAGCTACGCGCTGTCGCTGGGCCTCACCAACGGCGACGTGGCGAGCCACGTCATCGGCTTGTCGGCCGGCTTCATGAACAGCTTCGCGCAGGCCGGCACGCCGCGCTTCTTTCTCGCGCACGGCCGCTCGGACAGCCAGTTGCCGATCGAGACCAGCGCCCATCCGCATGCCAGGCGGCTGCTCGAGAGCGGGCACGACCTCACGCTGCAGCCCTTCGATGGGGACCATGTGATCGTGCCCTGGGTGGTGGGGCGGGCGGTGGCGTTCTTTCTGGGGGACGAGGCGGCGAAGCCGGCCTGAACGCGGGGGCTTGAAGGGTTCGGCCTGTCAGGCGTCGAACCCGCCTTGATCGGCGATCGCGCCCAGATCACGCGCACCGTGCAGGACGCGAACGATCGTCACCACCCCTTCGTCCGGTCGATAGTAGATCGCATAGGCGCCATGAAAGACGACGCGCAGCTCAGGTGCGAGTTGTCGACGCTCGGGGTGCGCCATCGGGAATGCCAGCAGCCCCTGGCAGGTGGAGTGCAACTTTCCCAGGAAACGGGTGGCAACGGCCTCCGAGGCTCCCTCGGCGATGTATGACCAGATTTCCGCCAGATCCTGCTCGGCACTCTCGGTCAGCTGGAGCGTGCGGCCAATAGCTGTCTCCCGCGTTCGATGATGCGATCGGCATCGAAGTCCTTGACGCGGCCTGCAGCCACATCCGCCAGGCCTCGATCGATATCGGCCTTGAGGACGGACAACTCGGCGAGCATCAACTGGCGCCGCGTCTTCCATTCACGCAGGGCTTCGCGCACCACTTCGCTGGTCGAGGCGTACTCGCCCTCGTCCACCGCCTGCTTGATGGTCGCAGCCATCTCTACAGGCATGGTCACGGTCAGTCGTTCCAGGGTACTGGGCAAGGGTCACGCTCCTTCAGGTCTGCGTGGATCATACTTTGTCATACTCTCTCGAGTACGTCCAACACAGAAGACCCCGATGGCGGCTGCCCGTGCGAGGTCCCGGATCGTCATGCAGGACCAGGAGCTTGAGCGGTTCGCTGGAACATCACCTGCGTGCCGACAGCCCGCGCCCGCAACTGCCCACAGCCTCCATCCACGTCCTGCCCTGCCGAATTGCGCAGCTTGGTCAGGATGCCGCGCTCGTGCAGGGTGCGCGCGATCTGCTGGCAGCGCGCCCAGGCCGGGCGCTGGAAGTCCACGCCGTCGACCGCGTTGAACGGGATCATGTTGAGCACGCCGTACTTGCCCGACAGCAGCCGCACCAGCCCGTCGATCTCTTCCTCGCTGTCGTTGATGCCCTCGAGCAGCGTCCACTGGTACTGGATCGGATAGCCGGTGGTGCGCGCATAGCGCTCGCCGGCCGCGACCAGTTCCTCGGGCGTGAGCCGCGGCGCGCGCGGCAGCAGCTTGCGGCGCAGTTCGTCGCGCGTGGTGTGCAGCGACAGCGCGAGCGCGGGCCGCACGCGTTCCTGCAGCAGCCGCTCGAACACGCGCGGATCGCCGACGGTGGAGAACACCAGGTTCTTGTGGCCGATGTTGCCGACCGTGCCGAGCAACTCGATCGCCTCCATCACGTTGTCGAGGTTGTGGGCCGGCTCGCCCATGCCCATGAACACCACCTTGCGCACCGGCCGGCGCAGGCGCGCGAGCGCCACCTGGGCAATGATCTCGGCGCTGCCGACCTGGCGCAGCAGGCCTTCGCGCCCGGTCATGCAGAACTGGCAGCCGACCGCGCAGCCCACCTGCGAGGACACGCACAGGCCGTCGCGCGGCAGCAGCACGCTCTCGACGGTCTGGCCGTCGGCCAGGGCCACCAGCAGCCGCTCCGAACCATCGGCGCCCGGATGCACCGCATGCACGCGCGCGAGGCCCGCGAGCTCGGCCTCGATCGCCGGCAGCTCGGCCATCAACCCGGCCGGAAAGAAGCTGTGCGGCAGCCGCCGGCCGCTGTCGCGCGGCAGCGCATGGGACCACAGCCGCAGCACGCGCTGCTCATGGCTGGGGCCCGCGCCTGCTTCGCGCAGTCGGCGTCGGATGTCGTGGATTCGCATGGGGCTGGAACGGAAAGGCGGGCTCGCGCGGCGGCGCGGATCGGGGGCCCAGATTGTGCACCCGGGCCACGCCCG
>NZ_JBZAYE010000321.1:0-8172 GCF_058244205.1 Variovorax sp. 20P10.2.4 | reverse complement strand
CCCGCGCTGGGCGAATGGAATGCCGACTTCCGCACCGCCACCGGCGAGCAGCGCACGGTGGCGCTGTCCGAGGGCGTCGACCTGGTGCTCAACACGCAGACCAGCGTGCAGCGCCGCGTGCGCGACGGCCGCACGGTGGGCATCGCGCTGATCGAGGGCGAGACGGCGGTGGACCTGTCCGCGGCGTCGGCCGCGGCTGGGCCGGGCTTCAGCGTCACGGCCGGCGCGGGCCGCGTCGAGGCGCAGGCGGGGCGCTTCGAGGTGCGCTACCTCGACGGCAGCGCCTGCGTCAGCTGCGTCGAGGGCAGCGTGCGCGTCGCGCATGCGATGGGGACGCAACTGCTGCAGCCGCGCCAGCAGCTGGTGTACGACGCGGGCTCGATCGGCGCGCCCGAGGCGATCCGCGATGCCGACGCCTCGGCCTGGCGCACCGGCGTGCTGGTGTTCCGCCAGACGCCGCTGTCGCGCGTGATCGCCGAGATCAACCGCTACCGGCCGGGCCGCGTGCTGCTGCTGGCGCGCGGCCTCTCGGAGCGCGCCGTGAACGGGCGTTTCGCCATCGCCGCGCTCGACACCGTGCTGGTGCAGATCCAGCGTTCCTACGACCTGCGCGCGCGGGCCCTGCCGGGTGGCGTGCTGCTGCTTAGCTGAATCGTGTGACAGCTTGATTGGCCCCCGCGTCCGATCAGGTTTGAGAAAGTTAGCGGTTTTGTTTGCGTTGCCCGGTCTGTCCTGTGAGAGGCATGGATTCCTGCCATGCCAGTGCATTGCATTTCTTACCGGGCGCCAGATGAACACACACGAGGGACACCGCAGCCGCCAGCCGGCCGTGGTGCGAACGAGGAACTTCCGCATTTCGCCGCTGGCGCAGGCCATGGCCCTCGCGCTGGCGGGCGCCGCCTCCGCGGTCGCGCCGCCGGCCCATGCGCAGCGCGCCTTCAGCGCGGGCTGGATGGCGCAGAAGAACATGGCGCAGAACACGGCGATGGCCACGGGCCGGCTGCCCAACGGCATGCCGGCCTCCACGCTGACCAACCCGCAGGCGCAGCAGCAGCAGGCCAGCGCGCAGTTGCAGCGTTCGATCGGCAACCTCAACCTGGCCGCGCAGGCGATCGCGGCGCAGCAGGCGGCGCAGGCGGCCGCGCGCCAGGCCGCGCAGAACGATCCCTTGTCGGTGCCCGACGGCCTCGCCGAGGGTGGCTTGAAGGTCGATACCGATTCGCTGACCGCGGGCTGGCTCAATGCCAATGCGCCCGTGCAATCGCAGGTCGGCGGCCGCACGCAGGTCGCGATCCAGCAGACCGGCGACAAGGCGATCCTCAATTGGGAGAGCTTCAACGTCGGCAGGAACACGACGGTGCAGTTCCAGCAGCAGCCCGATTGGGCGGTGCTCAACCGCGTCAACGACCCGCAGGCACGGCCTTCGCAGATCCAGGGCCAGATCAAGGGCGACGGCACGGTGCTGATCGCCAACCGCAACGGCGTGGTGTTCTCGGGCAGCAGCCAGGTCGACACACACAACCTGGTGGCGGCAGCCGCGAAGATCGGCGACGAGCAGTTCAAGGCGCGCGGCATCTACAGCGCGCAGCAGGACGGGACCTACGCGCCCAGCTTCACCGACGCGCTGGGCAGCGTGAAGGTCGAGGCCGGCGCGCGGATCGCGACCACGGCGCCCGCCTCCGTCACGCAGGGCGGCGGCTATGTGCTGCTGCTGGGCACCGAGGTCGGCAATGCCGGGCAGATCAGCACGCCGCGCGGCCAGGTCCAGCTGGCGGCCGGCGATTCCTTCCTCATCCGCGCCGGCCAGGCCACCACGGCGAATGCCTATGCGACCACGCGCGGCAACGAGGTCTCGCCGCAGTTCAAGGCCGACAGCACGGCGGGCGCGGTGAGCAACACCGGCCTGCTGCAGGCGCCCGAAGGCGACATCACGCTCGCGGGCCGCCAGGTGGTGCAGGACGGCGTCGCGCTCGCCACCACCACCGTCAATGCCCGCGGCAGCATCCACCTGCTGAACTCGGCCAGCGATGCGCTGGGCAGGGTGACCATCGGTGCGCACGCCACCAACGCCATCGTGCTCGACGACAGCGCCGGCAGCGCGCTCGACAGCCAGCGCGACGCCTTGATCAGCGAGTCGGCGAAGCAGGACCTGGCGCGGCTGACGGTGCCGGTCACGCCCGGCGTGTTCGACAACCTGGCGCGCATGGACGACCGCCGCGACCTGTCGCGCTTGGAGATCGTCTCGGGCGGCGACGTCGGCTTCGAGGGCGGCTCGCTGACCCTGGCCACCGGCGGCCAGGTCGCGGTGAGCGCGAAGGGCCGCAGCAATGTCGCGAGCCAGGCCCGCCTCGACGTCTCCGGCGCGGTCGGCGTGCAGGTGGCGATGGCCTCGAACAACATCGAGATCAACGTGCAGGGCAACGAGCAGCGCGATGCGCCGCTGAACCGCGACACCACCCGGCTCAACAACGCCAATGTGTGGATCGACCGCCGGAAGCTGCTCTACGTGCCCGCCGGCGTCGGCGGCTACGACAAGGAACGCTGGTACACGCAAGGCGGCCTGCTCGAGGTCGGGGGCTACCTGAGCCTGCAGGGCCACGGTATCGGCGAGTGGGCCGCGCAGGGCGGCAGCATCGCCTTCGCGGGCGGCGAGCTCGTCACGCAGAAGGGCTCGAACCTCAACCTCTCGGGCGGCACGCTGGACGTGCAGACCGGCATGCTGCGCCAGAGTTGGCTCAAGGGCGCGGACGGGCGGCTCTACCGCGTCGACGACGCGCCGGCGGACGTGCAGTACCAGGGCTTGTACAAGGGCTACGAGGACGCGCACCCGCGCTGGGGCGACGAGAACACGTCCTACTACTACAACCCGCTGATCGGGCCGCAGCAGCGGCTGGAGAGCGGCTACACGATCGGCCGCGACGCGGGGCAACTGATCGTGGCCACCGGCGCCGCGGTGCTCGAAGGCGATGTCACGGCCACCGCCTACCAGGGGCCGCGGCAGGTGCAGAAGCCGCAGGCCGGGCTCGACGGCTACGGGCAGTCGCAGTTCGCGGCCGCGCGCGCGGCGCAGTGGATGCTGGGCGACTGGCGCACGGCGATGAACACCGACGCGAAGAACGGCCCGCTGGGGATCTTCCACAACCTGGCGCCGACCTCGAACGAGATCGTGTTCGCGCCCGACACGGCCGCGGTCGCGGACAGCCTGCAGGGCGGCAGCCAGGCCGCGCCGCTGCCCGAGGAACTGCAGGGCAAGGTGGTGGTGGACAGCCGCCTCGTCGACGGCTTCGGCCTGGGCACGCTCATGGCCGCCGCGAAGAACGGCGTGACGGTCGACGGCGAGCTCGCGGTGACGCCCGGCGGCGCGATCCGGCTCTACGCGCCGCAGGTCGACGTCAACGCCGACCTCACGGCGCGCGGCGGCGAGATCGCGCTGGGCAATGTGCGCGCCGTCACGCTGACCACGGGCCGGACCGTCGACCAGGCGATCTATGCCGCCGCGGGCAAGACGACGCAGGTCACGGTCGGCGCGGGCGTGATGCTCGATGCGCGCGGCCTGTGGAGCAACCTGCAGCAGGACGCCGGCGACATCGCGTTCGCGCCCTACATCGACGGCGGCAGCGTGTCGATCCGCAGCATCGGCGACGTGCGGCTGGGCGCGGGCAGCGTGGTCGACGTCTCCTCGGGCGCCTCGGTCGGCCAGGGCGGCGCGTTGACCGGCGGCAAGGGCGGCGACATCGCGCTCGCGGCCAGCATCAACCTCAACGACGGCAGCAACCGCGCGCCGGGCCATGCGGAACTGCAACTCGGTGGCACCTTGCGCGGCTATGGCGTCACGGGCGGCGGCAGCCTCAGCATCGAGTCGGGCACGGCGATCGGCATCGGCGGCGAGGTGCTGCGCAACCCCGGCGAGCTGATGGCCGGCGAAGGCGCGCAGGTGAGCCTGCGGCTGCTGCACGACTACGTGATCCAGCCCGGCGAGACGGTGCCGGTCGACCAGATCACGGTCAGCCGGCTCGCGCCGGGCGAGCAGGTGCAGGCCACGGTCGTGCCCGCGCTGAGCTACGGCACCTCGGTGGTGGTCACGGCGGCCGCGTGGCGCCTGAGCCCCGGCCAGGTCGCCTACGGCATCGACGCGCGCGGCGCCACCAGCCTGTTCCAGTCGGGCAGCGTGGTGCCGGCCGGCATCAGCCTCTATTACATCTCGCAGTTCGCGGCGGGCGACGTGGTGCCCGCCGATGCCTTCCCCGACGGCATCCCGATTCCGCCCAGCACCCAGCACTACGCACCCGGCAGCGTCGCGAGCGCGCCGATCCGGCTCGCGGCCGGCACGCTGCTCGCGCCGGGCGTGGTGCTGCAGCGCGACAGCGCGGTACAGCCGGTGCTCGGCCTCGACCCCTCGCTGTTCCGCAGCGGCTTCTCGCACTACACGGTGACGGGCCACGACGGCGTCGCCGTGCTCGACGGCACGCAACTGGACGTGCGCATGCCGGTCTACCGCTGGGATGGCAGCGCGCCGCTGCCGCCGACCGGCACCGAGACGGCGCGCGCGCTGCAGCTGTGGACGCCACCGCTCTACACCGAGGACCCGCTGCACGCGAAGCTCGCGCAGCGCGGCGGCGCCAGCCTGGCGCTGGGTTCGCAGGTCGCGGGCACCACCATCGGTGCGGTGTCCGACGTGGTGCCGCTGTCGATCGGGGCGGGCGCGGTGGTCACGGTCGATCCGGGCCAGGAGATCGCGCTGCTCAGCAGCGGCGGCCAGGTCACCATCGACGGCACGCTCAACGCCTGGGGCGGCCGCATCTCGGTCGCGTCTCTGAACCTGGCGGCGGGCGGGCCGGGCACCTCGATCTGGATCGGCGACGACGCGCGGCTCGACGTGGCGGCGCGGCCCTACGTGGCGCGCGACACGCTGGGCCGGCCCTACGGCATCGCGCCCGATGGCGGGTCCATCGAGCTGGGCCTGGCGCAGGCCTTCATCGTGGTGCGGCCCGGCGCGGTGCTCGACGCCTCGGGCAGCCAGGCCGGCATCGATCTCGCGGCCGGCGGCGCCGCGTCGGCGCCCGCGCATCCGGTGCAGATCGCGGGCGACGGCGGCAGCATCGCGCTGCGCTCCTACGACGGCATGTTCCTCGACGGCCAGCTGCTGGCGCGTGCCGGCGGTGCCGGCGTGGCGGGTGGCACGCTCACGCTGGAGATGAACAACCGCATCTACGACACGGCCACCGACGACGACCAGGTGCTGCACCGCATCACGCTGTCGCAGCGGCACCTGCCGACCGCGCTGCCCTCCACGCTGCGGCCCGGCCAGGCCGATGCGGCGCTGCGCTGGGGCAATGCGGCGCTGGGCGTCGACCAGATCGAGGCCGGCGGCTTCGATGCGCTGACGCTGTATGCGCACGACCTGATGGTGTTCGACGGCGACGTCGATCTCTCGCTCGGGCGCAGCCTCAACTTCAAGAGCGGCGTGTTCACCATGGCCGACGGCACGCCCACGGCGCAGGTCCGCATCGCGGCACCCTACATCCGGCTCGACGGCGGCGTCGACTGGACGCCGAACGGCAGCCGCTACCAGCCCGGCCTGGTCGGGCCGGCGGCCGGGCCCGGCACCTCGAAGGGCAGCCTGCTGTCGCTCTCGGGCGACCTGATCGACATCTACGGCCAGGTGCTCGACGGCATGAGCGTGTACCTCGGCGGCGCGGGACCGATGGTGCCGGCGCACACGGCCTCGGCGCTGGCCTTCGACACGACGGCGCTCACCAGCAGCGGCGACATCCGCTTCGCGGGCGCGGTGACATCGAGCGGCGACATCGTGGCCACCGCGGCGCAGCTCTATCCGATGAGCGGCAAGTACGGCGGCCTGCTCGCGGGCGCCAGGGGCAACGGCACCAGCGGCGGCATCGATCCCGACAGCGTGCTCGCGATCCGCTCGAACGGCAATGCCGCGCCGGTGCCGGCCTCGGTGTTCGGCGCCCTGCTGCTGGCCGGCGGCACGGTCGACCAGGGCGGCGTGGTGCGCGCGCCGCTCGGCGTCATCGCGCTCAACGAACTCGGCGGCCCGCTCACCAACATCGCCTGGCAGACCGCGGCCGGTGCGAACCGCCTGTTCGACGGCAAGGTGGTGCTGCGCGACGGCAGCCTGACCTCGGTCAGCGCGCAGGGGCTGGTCATGCCTTTCGGCGGTACGCAGGACGGCCTGACCTACCAGGGCGCGAGCGGCACGCTGTTCGACCTCGCGCAGGCGCAGGTCAACATCGCGATCGCCGGCAAGTCGATCCAGGTCGAGCCCGGCGCGGTGCTCGATCTCTCGGGCGGCGGCCAATTGATGGGCGAGGGCTTCGTCTCGGGCCGCGGTGGCTCGGTCAACGTGCTGGCCACGCCGCTGTACAACGCCAACCCGGCGCTCAACCGCTACAGCAGCGCGGGCAACGCGGTGTATGCGGTCGTGCCCGGCTATGCCGCGGCCTATGCGCCGACCCTCGCCGACAAGGGCGCGGGCGATCCCGCCATCGGCCAGCAGGTGACGGTGGGTGCCGGCGTGCCGGGCCTGCCCGCGGGCACCTACACGCTGCTGCCGGCCAGCTATGCGCTGCTGCCCGGTGCCTTCCGCGTCGAACTTGGCGCGCCGCAGGACGCACTGCTGCCGGCGCGCCAGTCGGGCCTGGTGGCCGTGCCCGGCGGCTCGTGGCGCACCGAGGGCACGCTGCAGCTGGCCGGCACCGGCATCCGCGAATCGCTGCCGCGCGAACTGCTGCTGACGCCCGGCCAGGCGGTGCGCGGCTACACCCAGTTCAACGAAACCAGCTATGCCGACTTCGCGCTCTCGCAGGCGGCGCAGTTCGATGGCCGGCGCGCGCGCCTGCCGTCGGACGGCAAGACCCTGCTGCTGGACTTCAGGCAGAGCGACGAGGTGGCCGCGCCGCTGCGCTTCGGCGGCAGCGCGCGCTTCGACGCCGCGGCCGGCGGCATTCCGGGCCAGCTCTTCGTGATCGGCAATGCCGACATGGAGATCACCGGCCCCGGCGCGGCGCCGGTGCCCGGCGCGATCTCGCTCGCGGCGAGCGAGCTCAGCGCCTTCGGCGCCAGCACCCTGGCGCTCGGCGGCTGGTACACCTACTTCAACGGCCTGGATTCGTCGGGCGACGGCGCGCGCCTGTACTTCACGCAGGTCTACAACGGCGGCAACGCGCTGCACGTGCGCGACGGCGCCAATCTGCGCGCAGGCCAGATCTTCCTGCTCGGGCGCGACGAGGTCACGGTGGACGGCGGCGCCACGCTCGACACGCGCGGCTTCGGCCCTCCCGGCATCGACTCCGACCTCGGCTACATCTATGCCAACAATCTGCGCAGCAGCGCCACCAGCGACACGCCCGCGGTGCTGGCGGTGGGCAACGGCTGGCTCGACTTCCTGCCGTCGGTGGGGCCGGGCCGCGTCACCGTGGCCGACGGCGCCACCTTGCTGACCGAAGGCACCATCGCCTTCGCCGCGCCCGGCGACCTGGTGCTCGGCGATGCGCGGCTGGGCGCGCGCTACCTCTCGGTGTCGCAGAACCAGATCAACATCGGCACCGCCGATTCGCTCGCCGCGGCGCGGGCCGCCGGTGCGCTGCCCGCGGGCTGGCAACTGACCCAGGACGTGCTCGATCGGTTGCTGCGCCCGGCCGCCGACGCGGGCGTGCCGGCGCTCGAGCGCTTGAGCCTGTCGGCTGGCGGGGCCTTCAATTTCTTCGGCTCGCTCTCGCTCGACACCGGCAACGCGCAGGCCCAGCTGGTGCTCAACACGCCGGCCTTCTACGGCTGGGGCGACAGCGCGGACACGGTGCGCATCGCGACCCGCTCGCTGGTGTGGAACGGCGTCGCGACCGGTGCCGGCACCGTCGCCAGCCCCTACGCCAGCGCGCTGCCCGCGCCGGTGCAGGCCGGCGGCCCGGGCACCGGCAGCGGCCGGCTGGTGATCGATGCGCAGAGCGTGCAGTTCGGCTACGACGCGCTGAGCCGGCCGCAGGCGCAGGCCACGCTCGACCGCGTCGCGCTCGGCTTCGCCGGCGTCGAGATCAATGCCAGCGACAGCATCGTGTCCAACAGCGCCGGCTCGCTCTCGGTCGGCCATGCGCGCGGCGCCGACGGCCGGCTGGTGGACGGCGACCTGCGCATGAACACGCCGCTGCTCGCGGG
>NZ_JBZAYE010000320.1:0-8206 GCF_058244205.1 Variovorax sp. 20P10.2.4 | reverse complement strand
CCAAGGACGACCCCGAGCAGCTCGAGCGCCGCAAGCGCTTCCTCGAACAGCTCGACCGTGGCGACCCCGCCGCGCTCGAACGCTGGCAGCGCATGGCCGAACGGCAGGGCCAGGGTGGCCAGGGCGGGCAGGGCGAGGGCCGCCGCCAGGCGCCGCAAGGCCAATGACGCGCCGGCCTTCCGCCTCGGCATCTCCCGCCGCGCCGCCCGCAGCGCCCTCGACGACGAATTGATCCCATGAGCCCTTCACGCCCGTTCATCCTGCGGCCGGTGGCGACCTCGCTGCTGATGGTCGCCATCGTGCTGGCCGGCCTGGTGGCGTTCCGCTTCCTGCCGCTGTCGGCGCTGCCGCAGGTCGACTACCCGACGATCCAGGTCCAGACGCTCTACCCGGGCGCCAGCCCCGAGGTGATGAGCAACACCGTCACCGCGCCGCTCGAACGCCAGTTCGGCCAGATGTCGGGGCTCGACCGCATGAGCTCCACCAGCGCGGCGGGCGTGTCGATCATCACGCTGCAGTTCACGCTGGGCCAGACGCTCGACGTCGCCGAGCAGGAGGTGCAGGCCGCGATCAACGCCGGCGGCTCGCTGCTGCCGGCCGACCTGCCGGCGCCGCCGGTCTATGCCAAGGTCAACCCGGCCGACGCGCCGGTGCTCACGCTGGCGATCACGTCCGACACCCTGCCGCTGACCGAGGTGCAGAACCTCGTCAACACGCGGCTGGCGCAGAAGATCAGCCAGGTCTCGGGCGTGGGGCTGGTATCGCTCAGCGGCGGCCAGCGGCCGGCGGTGCGCATCCAGGCCAACACGCAGGCATTGGCGGCCAACGGCATCGGCCTCGACGCGCTGCGCACCGCGATCAGCGCGGCCAACTCCAACGGCGCCAAGGGCAGCTTCGACGGCCCCAAGCGCGCCTACACCATCAATTCGAACGACCAGCTGCTCACGGTCGACGACTACAAGAACCTGATCGTCTCGTACAAGAACGGCGCGCCGATCCGCATGGTCGACGTGGCGCGCGTGGTCAACAGCGCCGAGAACAACCAGCTCGGCGCCTGGGCCGGCACCAAGGCCGCCGGCGATGCCGAAGGCACGCTCACGCCCGCGATCATCCTCAACGTGCAGCGCCAGCCCGGCGCCAACGTGATCGCCACCGTCAACGCCATCAAGGCGCAGCTGCCCGAGCTGCAGGCCGGCATGCCCGCGGGCCTGAAGGTCGAGGTGCTGAGCGACCGCACGGCCGGCATCCGCTCGTCGGTCGAGCACGTGCAGATGGAGCTGGTGCTCGCCGTGGTGCTGGTGGTGCTGGTGATCTTCGCCTTCCTCGGCAGCCTGCGCGCCACCGTCATCGCCAGCATCGCGGTGCCGATCTCGCTGATCGGCACCTTCGGCCTGATGTACCTGCTGGGCTACAGCCTCAACAACCTGAGCCTGATGGCGCTGACCATCGCCACCGGCTTCGTGGTGGACGACGCGATCGTGATGATCGAGAACATCGCGCGCTACATCGAGGAGGGCGAGAAGCCCTTGCAGGCCGCGTTCAAGGGCGCCACCCAGATCGGCTTCACCATCATCTCGCTGACGGTGTCGCTGATCGCGGTGCTGATCCCGCTGCTGTTCATGGGCGACGTGGTCGGCCGGCTGTTCCGCGAGTTCGCGGTCACGCTGGCGATCACGATCCTGATCTCGGCCGTGGTGTCGCTCACGCTGGTGCCGATGATGTCGGCGCGCTGGCTCAAGCACGAGCCCAAGCGCGACCCCGCCAGCCACGGCATCGCCGCGCGCGCGCAGCGTTTCTTCGACGGCGTGATGACGCGCTACGACCGCTCGCTGCACTGGGTCATCGACCACCAGGCGCTCACGCTGCTGGTCGCGCTGCTCACCCTGCTGCTGACCGTGGCGCTCTATCTCTCGATCCCCAAGGGCCTGTTCCCGACCCAGGACACGGGCCAGCTGCAGGCACGCATCGAGGCCGCGCAGGACGTCTCGTTCGACCGCATGTCGCAGCTGCAGCAGCAGGCCGCGCGCGCCGTGCTGGCCGACCCCGACGTCGAGAACCTCAGTTCCTTCGTCGGCGTCGATGCCGCCAACAACACCATGCTGCACACCGGCAGCATGCTGATCAACCTGCGCCGCGGCCACGACAGCCAGCAGGCCGTGATGGACCGCCTGCGCGAGCGCGTGCGCGGCGTGGCCGGCGTGACCCTCTACCTGCAGCCCACGCAGGACCTGACCATCGACGCCGAGACCGGCCCCACGCAGTACCGCGCCTCGCTCGAAGGCGTGGACGGCGCCGCCATCACCGACTGGATGCAGCAGCTGGTGGCGAAGCTGCAGGCCGAGCATGGCGACAAGGTGCGCAACGTCAGCAGCGATGCCGGCGCCCAGGGCCTGGCGGCCTTCGTCAACGTGAACCGCGACACCGCGGCGCGGCTGTCGATCACCGCGAGCACGGTCGACGACGCGCTCTACAGCGCCTTCGGCCAGCGCATCGTCTCGACCATCTTCACCGAGACCAATCAGTACCGCGTGATCCTCGAGGCGCAGCCCGGCATGGTGAACACGCCGCAGACGCTGGGGCAGCTCAACCTGATCGCGGGCTCGGGCACCGCGACGCCGCTCTCGGCCATCGCCGACATCAGCGAGCGGCAGGCGCCGCTGCAGATCACGCACGTGGCGCAGTACCCGGCGAGCACGCTGAACTTCGATACCGCGCCGGGGGTGGCGCTGGGGTCGGCGGTCGACACGATCCGTGCGACGGCGAAGGAGATCGGGTTGCCGAAGAGCATCACGATGACCTTCCTCGGGGCTTCGGGGGCTTACGAGAAATCACTGTCGAACCAGCTGTGGCTGATCCTGGCGGCGGTGGTGTGCGTGTACATCGTGCTGGGGGTGCTGTACGAGAGCTACGTGCATCCGCTGACGATTCTGTCGACCTTGCCATCCGCCGGGGTGGGGGCGCTGCTGGCGTTGATGGTGACGGGCAACGACCTCGGGGTGATCGGGATCATCGGGATCATCCTGCTGATCGGGATCGTGAAGAAGAACGCGATCATGATGATCGACTTTGCGATCGATGCGGAGCGCACTGAGGGCAAGTCGCCTCGGGAAGCGATTCATCAGGCAGCGCTGTTGCGGTTTCGGCCTATCTTGATGACTACGCTGGCTGCTCTGTTTGCTGCTGTGCCTTTGATGTTCAGTTTCGGCGATGGTGCTGAGCTGCGGCGTCCTTTGGGGTTGGCTATTTTTGGGGGGTTGATCGTTAGTCAGCTGCTGACTTTGTTTACTACGCCTGTTATTTATTTGGCGTTTGATCGGTTGGGTGGGGCTCGGCGGTCTGGGGTGGTTGAGGAGGAGGTGGTTTGAGTTTCCTCTTTCGTTCGGCTGCTTTGTGTTCTTGTGCTGCTTCTTCTGCGGGGGCTGTTGGCCGGGAATTCGCCCCGGCGGGCGAGTCACTTTCTTTTGTCTCGCCAAAAGAAAGTAACCAAAGAAAAGGCGACCCCACTGTCTGTGTCCCTCCGCTTCGCTACGGGCAACCTGCGGTGCTCGGGGAAAGCGGGGGTCCGCAGAACTCGCTGCGCTGCGCTCCGCTCAGACAGCTGCGGCCCTTATCCCGCTTTCCCCTGCGCTCCTCGGCACAGCCAGAGGGGAGTGGTTCGGGCCATCGCTGCGCTCGGCCGCAGATACCCAACGGGCCTTCGCTTCGCTCGGCCGCGGCTATCGGGCGTAGCGGGCGAGCTCGCACCCCCCACACAGGGACGCGCCATGGCGCGTTGACCCTGACCCCCTCTGGCTGCGCCGAGGAGCGCAGCGTTTCGCGGATAAGGGCTCGCAGCTGTCTGAGCGCAACGAAGTGGAGCGAGTTCTGCGAGACCCCGCGAAACGCGAGCACCGCAGGTTGCCCGCAGCTTCGCTGCGGGTCGCAGACAGTGGGGTCGCCTTCTTTTGCTTACTTTTCTTGGCGAGACAAGAAAAGTAAGTCGCCCGCCGGGGCGAGACCCGGCCAACGGCCTCAGCAAAAAACAAGACCGTTGCACACCATGAACGCAGGAGGCAAGAGATGAACCTCTCCCGCCCCTTCGTCCGCCGCCCCATAGGCACAGTCCTCCTCACCATCGGCATAGCCCTGGCAGGCATCGCAGCCTTCTTCGTCCTCCCGGTCTCCCCGCTACCGCAAGTCGACTACCCGGTCATCTCGGTCCGCGCCTCCATCCCGGGCGCCAGCCCCGAGACCATGGCCACGAGCGTCGCGACGCCCCTCGAACGCCACCTGGGCACCATCGCCGGCGTCAACGAGATGACCTCGACCAGCTCGGTCGGCTCCACCCGCGTCACCTTGCAGTTCGACCTCAGCCGCAACATCGACGGCGCCGCGCGCGAGGTGCAGGCCGCGATCAACGCGAGCCGTGTCGACCTGCCCGCCACCCTGCGCAGCAACCCGACCTACCGCAAGGCCAACCCCGCCTCGTCGCCGGTCATCATCCTGGCGCTGACCTCGAAGACCAAGACGCCGGGCCAGATCTACGATGCCGTGTCGAACATCGTCAGCCAGCGGCTGTCGCAGGTCGACGGGGTGGGCGACGTGGAGATCGGCGGCGGCTCGCTGCCGGCGGTGCGCATCGAGCTGCTGCCGTTCGCGCTCAACCGCTACGGCATCAGCACCGAGGACGTGCGTGCCGCGATCCAGGCCTCGAACGCGAACCGGCCCAAGGGCATGGTGCAGGGCGACGGGCGCAAGCTGCAGGTCTACACCCAGACGCCGGCGCTGCGCGCGAGCGACTACGCCTCGATGCTGGTGGCCTGGCGCAACGGCGCGGCGGTGCGGCTGGCCGACGTGGCCGAGGTCTACGACGGCGTCGAGGACACGCGCACGCTGGGCCTGTTCAACGGCGAGCCGGCGGTGATCGTGCTGATCACGCGCCAGCCCTCGGCCAACATCATCGAGACGGTCGACGGCGTGCGCGCGCTGCTGCCCGAGCTGCAGTCGCAGCTGCCGCCCGACGTCGAGCTGCGCGTGGCCTCCGACAGCACCAGCTCGATCCGCGCCTCGCTGCACGAAGTGGAGTTCACGCTGGTGGCCTCGGTGCTGCTGGTGGTGCTGGTGGTCAGCCTGTTCCTGCGCAGCGCGCGCGCCACCGTCGTGCCTGCCGTGGCCACGGTGGTCGCGCTGCTCGGCACCTTCGGCGTGATGTACCTGCTGGGCTTCAGCCTCAACAACCTGAGCCTGATGGCGCTCACGGTGGCCACGGGCTTCGTGGTCGACGATGCGATCGTGGTGCTCGAGAACACCAGCCGCCACATCGAGGCCGGCATGACGCGCATGAAGGCCGCGCTGCTCGGCGCCAAGGAAGTGGGCTTCACGGTGCTGTCGATCAGCGTGTCGCTGGTGGCGGTGTTCATCCCGCTGCTGTTCATGGGCGGCCAGGTCGGGCGGCTGTTCCGCGAGTTCGCGGTCACGCTGTCGGCGGCGGTGATGATCTCGCTGGTCATCTCGCTGACCACCACGCCGATGATGTGCGCCTGGCTGCTCAAGCGCGGCGGCGAGGCCGACAAGACCAAGCCGCCGGGCCGCTTCGCGCGCTGGTCGGAACGCGGCTACGAGTGGGTGCTCAAGCGCTACGAGGTCAGCCTCGACTGGGCGCTCGGCAGCAAGGCGCTGGTGGCGCTGATCCTGCTGGCGGTGATCGGGCTCAACGTCTACCTGTTCAGCGCGGCGCCCAAGGGCTTCTTCCCGCAGCAGGACAGCGGCCAGCTCAACGGCGGCCTGCGTGCCGACCAGAGCATCTCCTCGCAGGCGCTCGCGGCCAAGCTGCGCGAGGTGGTCGACATCATCCGGCGCGATCCGGCGGTCGACACCGTCACGGGCTTCATCGGCGGTTCGCGCGCGGGCGGCGGCTTCATGTTCGTCAACCTCAAGCCCGCGAACCAGCGCACCGAGAGCGGCATGGCCGTGATCGCGCGGCTGCGGCCGCAGCTCAACCAGGTGACCGGCCTGCGCGTGTTCCTCAACACGGTGCAGGACGTGCGCTCGGGCGGGCGCTCGAGCAACTCCACCTACCAGTACACGCTCAAGAGCGACAACCTGGCCGACCTGCGCACCTGGGCCGGCAAGCTGGCCGACGAGCTGCGGCTGCAGCCGAACCTCACGGACATCGACACCGACCAGGACCAGAACGGCGTGGAGACGGTGGCCGAGGTCGACCCCGACAGCGCGCGCCGGCTCGGCCTGACCTCGCAGGCGGTGGACAACGCGCTCTACAACGCTTTCGGCCAGCGCCAGGTGGCGACCATCTACACCGAGCTCAACCAGTACCACGTGGTGATGGAGTGGGCGCCGCGCTACACGCGCAGCCCGAATGCGCTGCGCGACGTCTACGTGCCGGCCACGCGCACCTCGGTGGTGGCGGGCCAGACCGTGACCACGCAGGTGGCGGCCAACGGCACGACCAACCAGTCGACCTCGGTGGCCACCAGCAACACGGCCACGGGCTCGAAGACCGGCACCGCGTCGACCGCCTCGAGCACCACGCCCACGGTGCCGGTGTCGGCCAACGCGGGCTCGCGCAACGCCTCCACCGGCAACGTGCTGAGCAACACGCCGACCACGCTGGTGCCGCTGTCCTCGGTGGCGAAGTTCGTCGAGCGCTCGGTCGCGACCTCGGTGAGCCACGAGGACGGCGAGCTGGCGACCACGATCTCGTTCAACCTGGCCGAGGGCGCCAACCTCGGAGATGCGCGCGAGGCGATCGCCAAGGCCGAGGCCAACATCGCGATGCCGATCAACGTGCGCGGCGCCTTCGCGGGCACGGCGCTCGCGGCGCAGCAGTCGCAGGGCCAGCAGGCGATGCTGATCCTGGCCGCGCTGGTCGTCATCTACATCGTGCTGGGCATCCTCTACGAGAGCCTGGTGCACCCGATCACCGTGCTGTCGACGCTGCCCTCGGCCGGCGTGGGCGCGGTGCTGGCGCTGCTGATGTTCCGCATGGAGTTCTCCATCATCGCGCTGATCGGCGTGTTCCTCTTGATCGGCATCGTGAAGAAGAACGCCATCCTGATCATCGACTTCGCGCTCGAGGCCGAGCGCTCGCGCGGCCTGAGTCCGCTGGAAGCGGTGCGCGAGGCCTGCCTGCTGCGCTTCCGCCCGATCCTCATGACCACCATGGCGGCCGCGCTCGGCGCGCTGCCGCTGGCGATCGGCTTCGGCGAGGGCGCCGAGCTGCGCCGGCCGCTGGGCGTGGCGATCATCGGCGGGCTGATCGCCAGCCAGGTGCTGACCCTGCTCACCACGCCGGTGGTCTACCTGCTGCTCGACAAGCTGCGCCGCCGCGGCGCCGACGAGAGCCACCTGAGCCGCACGATGGAGGTCCAGCCATGACCGCAACGACAAAGACACCACGGCCCGCACGCGCCGTTCGAAGAATGCCCGCCTCCCTGTTCCAGACTCCCTTCTTTCCGAAGCGCATCGCGCTGGCCGCGACGCTCGCCGCGCTGCTCGCGGGCTGCGCCGTCGGCCCGGCCTACCAGGTGCCGGCTGCCGTGTCGCCCGCGGGCTGGAAGGAACAGAAGACCGCCGAGGGCTGGCTGCCGGCCGCGCCGGCCGACACGCTCGAGCGCGGCGAATGGTGGAAGCTCTTCGGCGATCCGGTGCTCGACGAGCTCGCGGGACGGGTGCAGGTGTCGAACCAGAACATCGCGGCCGCGGTCGCCAACTACGCGCAGGCCCGGGCGCTGGTGCGCGGCGAGCGCGCGGCGCTGTTCCCCTCGGTCTCGCTGAGCGGCAACGGCAAGCGCAGCGGCAACGTCGGCGGCGACAGCAATGCCTCGAACGCCTTCTCGGCCACGCTCGCGGCCGACTGGTCGCCCGACGTCTGGGGCCGGCTGCGCGCGGCGGTCAGCAGCGCGCAGGCCAATGCGCAGGCCAGCGAGGCCGACCTCGCGGCGGCGCGGCTGTCGGCGGTGGGCGAGCTGGCCACCAACTACTTCTCGCTGCGCGAGGCCGATGCCGAGATGGTGCTGCTCGACGAGACCATCGAGGGCTACCAGCGCGCCTACGAGATCACCAACAACCGCTACCAGGCCGGCATCGCCGCGCAGACCGACGTGCTGCAGGCGCAGACCCAGCTCGTGAACGCGCGCGCCGACCGCGTCGGCCTGCAGCGCACGCGCGCCACCTACGAGCATGCGATCGCGGTGCTGGTGGGCGCGGC
>NZ_JBZAYE010000032.1:0-26654 GCF_058244205.1 Variovorax sp. 20P10.2.4 | reverse complement strand
CGGTCAGGTAGCGCGCGGCCTGCGCGAGCACGCCGCGCAGCGCGTTGCCTTCGCGCACGTAGATGTTCGACATCACCTCGTCGCCCCAGTCGGGGCCAGCGGCCAGCCACTCGGCATGGGCCTCCTCGAGGAAGCGCAGGTAGTTCATGCCGTGCACGGCCGCGAGCGGCGCGGCGCCGTGGTCGGCGGGCTCGCGCACCTCGAAGCCTAGCGCGCGCACGGCGCGCAGCAGCCGCAGCGCGCGCTCGGGCACCTCCTGCGGCGTACGCATGCGGCCGCGCGAGAGGTAGCTCTGCGGATGGTGCTTCAGTTGCTCGGGATGGAAGTAGGTCAGCATCGGAATCGGATCGGTGTCGTTGCAGGATCAGTGCTCGGGTGCGCCGGCATCGGCGCGACGGTGCTTGAGCGCGTCGAGCGCCATCACGCAGAGCAGCGACACGCCGGCCAGGCCCGTGAAGAACACCGCCAGCGGCCACCACTGGCCGACGAAGCGGTGCGCCAGATAGGTGCCCACCAGCGGCGTCAGGCCGCCCGCGATCGCGCCGCACACGTGGTAGCCGATCGAGATCGCCGAGTAGCGCACGCGCGTCGGGAACACGCCGCTCACGAAGCCCGCGATCACCGAATAGAAGCTCGACAGGCAGACCACCGCGAGCGCGATGCCCAGCACCATCGACGGCACGCTGGCGCCCTGCACCAGCAGGAACATCGGGTAGGGCGAGAGCATCGCGAGGAAGGCGCTGAGCTTGAGGAAGCGCGCGCCGCCGATCTTCTCGGCCAGCAACGCGGCCAGCGGCTGCGCCACGAACTGGATGATCGCGACCAGGAACAGGCAGTCGAGGATCACCGACTTCGTCACGCCCAGGTAGGTGGTCGTGTAGGCGATCATGAAGGTGTTGGTGAAGTACACGCCGGCCACGCCGAGCGTGTTGGCGCCGATGCACAGCGCCACCAGCAGCCCCGAGGACCGGAACACCTCGGCAATGGGCAGCTTCACCGTGAGCCGCGAGCGCTTCTCCTGCTCGAACTCGGGCGACTCGTGCACGCCGAGGCGGATGCAGGCGCCCACCAGCAGCAGCACGGCGCTGGCCAGGAACGGCAGGCGCCAGCCCCACGAGAGGAAGTCGGCCGGGTCCATGGTCGAGACCAGGCGGAACGCGACCAGCGACAGGATCAGCCCGGCCGGGCTGCCGAGCTGCGCGAACGATGCGAAGAAGGTGCGGCGGCCCCTGGGCGCGTGTTCGCCGGCCATCAGCACCGCCCCGCCCCATTCGCCGCCGACCGCGATGCCCTGCACGACGCGCAGCACGATCAGCAGCACCGGCGCCAGCACGCCGATCTGGCCATAGGTGGGCAGCAGGCCGATGCAGACGGTGGCGATGCCCATCATCACGATGGTGGCCATCAGCGCCTTCTTGCGGCCGATCCGGTCGCCGATGTGGCCGAACACCACCGCGCCCAGCGGCCGCGCGAAGAAGCCGACGGCGAAGGTGCCGAACGAGGCCATCGTGCTCAGGAACGGGTCCTGCGAGGGGAAGTACAGCGCGCCGAACACCAGCGCGGCGGCCGTGGCGTAGATGTAGAAGTCGTACCACTCGATCATGGTTCCGACGAAGGCCGCGGCCGCCGCGCGGGCGGGTTGGCGGACCGGGGCGGCGGACGGCATCGAGGCCGCCGGGTTGGCTGTGTTCAAGGTGTCTCCTCCGGGTGCCGCGGCGAAGGCCGCAGGCGAGCCCGGACTATCGTCAGCGCTCAAATATCAGTCAAATTTCTGTTTTTTATTTTTCACATAAGTTGAGCTAATCTTGAAGGCGGAGAACCACCGCCCATGACCTCGCCCACCCTCGACAAGGCCCGCTTCCTCAACGACCGGCTCGACTGGAACCTGCTGCGCACCTTCCTCGTGATCGTGCAGGAGCGCGGCGTGAGCCGGGCTGCCGCGCGCCTGCACGTCACGCAGCCCGCGGTGAGCCAGGCGCTCAAGCGGCTCGAGGAGTCGCTGGATTGCCGCCTGATCCAGCGCCACGGCGCGCGCTTCGAGCCCACGCGCGCGGGCGAGGAGGTGTTCCGCATCGCGAGCGACATCTACGGCCACGTGTCGCGGCTGGAGAGCGAGCTCGACGAGCGGCGCGACGAGGTCGCGGGCTCGGTGCGGCTGCTGTCGCTCAGCCGCATGCAGTCGGCCGTCTACGACCAGTTCCTGGCCGACTTCCACCAGACCTATCCGCGCATCGAGCTGCAGATCGAGGTGATGCGCTCCTCGGACATCATCTCCTCGCTGCTGCAGAAGACCGCGACCGTCGGCCTGGGGCTGTGCCGCGCGCCCGACGAGCGGCTGAACCTGCGCTGCTTCATGCGTCAGCGCTATGCGATCTTCTGCGGCCGCCACCACCGGCTGTTCGGCCGCCACGGGCTGACGACGAACGACCTGCTGGCCGAGAACTTCGTCTCCTTCACCAGCGACCAGCTCGGCGACAGCCTCTCGCCGCTCACGGTGTTCCGCGACACGCGCGGCTTCACGGGCCGCATCGTGGCCGCCTCGTCGAGCCTGGACGAGGTGCGGCGCATGATCTTCGCGGGCTTCGGCATCGGCTGCCTGCCCGAGCACATCGTGCGCGAGGACCTGGCGCAGCAGCGCCTGTGGCGCCTGCCGCCCGACGAGGGCGTGACCGACGTCGACATCCAGCTGATGTGGCTGCGCGCACGCAAGATGAACGCCGCGGAGCAGGCCTTCCTCGAGGCCATGGAGCGCACGATGCAGCGCTACTCGCTGACCGAGCGGCTGAGCATGGTGCCGGGCTGAAGGCCCGGCCCGGCGCTCATTCGCAGAGCTTGATCCAGCGCTGGAGCCGGCCCGCCACGCGCGCGGTGTTGAGGCGGGCGACCGAGCCTTCCATGTCCTCGCCGCCCTCGACCTGGCACAGCAGCACCACCTCTTCGCGTGCGGCGCCGGTGCCGAAGAATCCCTCGCCATCGAGCTGCGCCATCGCGGCGATGCAGGCCTCGAAGAGGCCGTCGTGCAGCACGTCGAAATCGACGCCGCAGGGCAGGTCCTCGCGGTGGCAGGCCAGGATCATGCGGTAGGCGATGTCGAAGAACTCGCCGCCATCGTCGTGGGACCACTCGCCGGAGCTCCAGATCTCGCTCTCGTCCTCCATCTCGCCCGGTTCGCCCAGGGCGAGGTCGCTGGCGGCGTGGACGATGGTCATCGCGCTCTCGTCGCTGCCCAGCGCGAAAAGCCGGAAGGTCCGGTCGGGCTCGGCCGCGCGGATGGCCTCGAAGGCGCGGCGGGCGCCCTCGCGGATCTCGGTCGTGAGCAGCGCGAAGTCGACGCGGGCGGGGTCGTGGATGCCTTGGCGCACCCGCACGTAGCCCTGGGCCTCGATCTCGCGGCCGCGCTGCGCCAGGGCCTCCATCGCGGCCTGGGGGCTGGCGAACTCGGCGACGCTGGAGCGCCCCCAGGTCTGCACCTTGCCGCTCGCGGCCCACAGCGAATTGCCGAACTGGCGCAGCTCGTGGAAGTCGGTGGGCCGCTCGTCCTCGAAGCGATGGAACAGCGCCCAGCTCATGTCACTTCCCCACCAGCTGCGTGAGCTTCTCGGCCTCGAAGCACTCGTCGCGCGCCGCGTCGCCGGGCACGCAGTCCTTGGTGCCGGGATGGGCCGAGAGCTTCTCGATCGCCTGCCACAGCAGCGCGATCTGGTGCTCCTGGCTCGAGGCGTTGTCGATCAGGCCGCGCATCGCCTGGCTCAGCGGGTCGTCGTCCTGCGTGATGCCGTAGGCGCTGAATTTCTGCGGCACGGCCACGTCGGCGCTCTCGCCGGCCTTCGACGGGATGATGCGCGCCGGGATGCCGACCGCGGTCGCGCCCGCAGGTACCGGCTTGATGACCACCGCGTTGCTGCCGATCTTGGCGCCGTCGCCCACCACGAAGCCGCCCAGCACCTTGGCGCCGGCGCTCACCACCACGTTGCGGCCCAGGGTCGGATGGCGCTTGGTGCCCTTGTAGAGCGAGGTGCCGCCCAGGGTCACGCCCTGGTAGATGGTGCAGCCGTCGCCGACCTCGGCGGTCTCGCCGATCACCACGCCCATGGCGTGGTCGAAGAACACCTCGCGGCCGATCTTGGCGGCCGGGTGGATCTCGATGCCGGTGAGCCAGCGCGCCATGTGCGCGATGAAGCGCGCGGGCCACTTGAAGCCATGGTTCCAACAGGCATGCGCCCAGCGATGCAGCACCACGGCATGCAGGCCCGGATAGACCGTGAGCACCTCCCAGGCGCTGCGCGCGGCCGGGTCGCGTTCGAGGATGCACCGGATGTCGGCGCGCAGGCGAGAGAACATCGCTGCCTTCGGATATTTTGGTTATGACGATGGGGGCCGCGCAGTCTATAGCCGGCCCTCATCGCGTACGGGCGATGGGGTTTTAGGTCCGCTCAGCGCCGGATCTTGCCGGCCGCGGCCTCGCTCATCGCCTTGGCGATGCCGCGCAGGATGTGGATCTCCTCGGCCGTGGGCTGGGCGCGGTTGAACAGCTGCTGCAGCCGCGGCATCAGCTTCTTGGGCGCCTCGGGATCGAGGAAGCCCACCTCCACCAGCGAGCGCTCCCAGTGCTCGAGCATGCCGGCCACGGCCTGGGCATCGGCCGCCGGCGGTGGGGCGACCGCGTCGCGCACCTCGAAACCGCCGAGCGCGAGCCGCCATTCGTAGGCGATCACCTGGATCGCGGCGCCGAGGTTGAGCGAGCCGAAGTTCGGGTCGGTGGGAATGCTCAGGGCAACATGGCAGCGGTAGACGTCCTCGTTGCGCATGCCGAAGCGCTCGGAGCCGAACAGGAAGGCCACGTGCGCCTCGCCCTGCGCGGCCAGCGCTCCGAGGTGCTCGCGCGGGGTGCGCGTGGGCGGGCCGAAGTCGCGCGGCACCATCGCGGTGGCGCACAGGTGGGTCACGCCGTCGAGGGCCTCGTCGAGCGTTTCCACGATGCGCGCATTGGCCAGCACGTCGAGCGCGCCGCTCGCGCGCTGGATGGTTTCCTCGCGCCGCAGCACGTTGGCCCAGCGCGGCGCCACCAGCACGAGTTCGCCGAAACCCATGGTCTTCATGGCGCGGGCGGCGGCGCCCACGTTGCCGGCGTGGCTGGTCTGGATCAGGATGAAACGGGTGCGCATGAAAAGGGGTGGGGAGACAGGGACCGGCCGAGCCGTTAAAATCCCCCGATTCTCGCCGCCCGCATCGCCGGGCCGGTTTCCGGGTCCTTCAGGGTCCCACCCCCAGCTCTTCCAGTCAGTCAGGAACGACAGCCGTGGCCACCCGGGCCTTTGCCGGGTCCGCGCAGGCGTTCCGCTCACGCTCACAATTCAGAATGTCGTCCCCCAACCTGCATCCCATGCTCAACGTGGCCGTGAAGGCCGCTCGCGCCGCCGGCGCCATCATCAACCGCGCCGCGCTCGACGTCGAGGCCGTGCGCATCTCCCAGAAGCATGTGAACGATTTCGTCACCGAGATCGACCACGCGAGCGAGCAGGCCATCATCGAAACGCTTCTCACGGCGTACCCGGGGCACGGCATCCTGGCCGAGGAATCGGGCTCCGAGCACGGCGCCAAGGATTCCGACTACGTCTGGATCATCGATCCCCTCGACGGCACCACCAACTTCATCCACGGCTTCCCGTTCTACTGCGTGTCGATCGCGCTGTCGGTGCGCGGCAAGATCGAGCAGGCCGTGGTCTACGACCCCACGCGCAACGACCTGTTCACCGCCACCAAGGGGCGCGGCGCCTACGTCAACGACCGCCGCATCCGCGTGTCCAAGCGCACCCGGCTGTCCGAATCGCTGGTGGCCACCGGCTTCCCGTTCCGCACTGGCGACAACTTCAAGCAGTACCTGGCCATCATGGCCGACCTGATGCCGCGCATGGCCGGCCTGCGCCGTCCCGGCGCCGCGGCGCTCGACCTCGCCTACGTGGCGGCCGGCTTCACCGATGCCTTCTTCGAGACCGGCCTCAACCCCTGGGACGTGGCGGCCGGCTCGCTGCTGGTGACCGAGGCCGGCGGCCTGATCGGCAACTTCACGGGCGAGCCCGACTTCATCGACCAGCGCGAATGCCTGGCCGGCGCGCCGCGCATCTACGGCCAGCTCGTGCCGCTCTTGGCCAAGTACTCGAAGTTCGCGAGCGTCGACGACAAGCTGCGCGCCAGCGATCGCGTGCGCGCGATCGCCGCCGCGAGCAAGCCCCAGACCGAGGGCTCGGCCGACATCTACGCGCGCAGCACCGTGACCGAGATGGGCCCGGCCGAGGACGACCAGAACGCGGAGGCCCCCGCCGCCACCGCCGCCCCGGCCAAGCGCAAGCTCACCCGCATCCGCCGCGACGCCCCCGCCGCCACCGGCCCGTTCGAGGGCGACGCTTCCGCCAAGTGATGGCAGGGGCCCGCGCCATCGGCGGCGAGACCCAGGCCTCGGTGCTGCAGCAGCGCCTGCGCGCCGCGCTGCGCATCGCGCTGAGCCACTACGTCGCCAGCGGCCTCACGGTCGCGCTCGGCCTGCTGTTCATCTCGGGCGGCGTGCATTTCTGGCTCGGCACCATCGCGGCCTCCTCGGCCGCGGTCGGCGTGATCGTCACCGCGCCACCCGACCTGCCGGGCCCGCGCCGCGGCAAGTTCTGGCAGATGCTGCCGGCACCGCTGATCGGGCTGCCGCTGTTCTTCGCCGTGCAGCTGCTGCACGCCGCGCCGATCCGGCTCGGCCTGCTGCTGGTGCCGGCCACCTTCTTCGCCTTCCTGGCCATGGCCTGGGGCAAGCGCGGCATCCCGATCGCTATCGCCGTGATGTTCTCGATGATCTTCTCGATGGCCACGCCCACGCCGCACGGCATGGCCGAAGCCATCGAGCGCACCTGGCACTTCGGCCTCGGCGCCGGGCTCTACGTGGTGTGGTCGGTGCTCGCCAACCTGATCCTCAACACGCGCTACCGCGTGCAGTCGGTGGCCGACGTGCTGTATTCGCTGGCCGCGCTGATGCGCACCGAGGCCAGCCAGTTCACGCCCAAGGACGAGACCGGCGACGTGCGCGAGACCCCCGCGCCGATGCTGGGCCGCCTGCTGCGCGAACAGGCCGCGCTGGCCGACCAGCTGCAGGCCACGCGCGACATCGTGCTCGAGTCGCCGCGCACGCCGCGCCGCCAGCGGCTGGCCGCGATGCTGGTGATCGTGCTCGAGATGCGCGACCAGCTGCTCGCGAGCGAGCTCGACCTCGACGCGCTCAAGACCCATCCCGCCCATGCCGACGCGCTGGTCGAGATGCGCTGCGTGCTCGAGGAACTGGCCGACGACACCATCGCGCTGGCCGACGCTCTGCTCATGGGCCGCCACCCGCACCTCGTGGCCGACCGCCGGCCGCGCCTCGCGGCGATCCACGTCGATGGCGAGGATTCGGCCGGCCACCCGCATCCCATGCTGCCCGGCCCCAATGCCGCCATGCTCGCGCGCGGCCTCGCGAGCCGCATCGGCCACATCAACGACGAGGTGCTGCGCCTGTCGGCCATGGCGCGCGGCGACGCCGAGCCCAACCTCGCGGTGGTGCGCGCCAACTGGCAGATGTTCGTGAGCCCCACCGACTGGTCGTGGCGCCCCTTCTTCACCTTGTGGCGCTGGGACGCGCCGCCGCTGCGCCATGCGATCCGCGCCGCGCTCGCGATCGCGGCCGGTTACGCGGTCGCTGTGTCGATGCCCTGGGGCTCGCACGACTACTGGATCCTGCTGACCATCGTGGTGGTGCTGCGCGGCAGCCTCTCGCAGACGCTGGAGCGGCGCAACCACCGCGTGGCCGGCACCCTGCTGGGCTGCGTGCTCGCGGTCGGGCTGCTGTCGGCGCATCTCTCGGCGCTCGGGCTGCTGGCCGTGCTCACCGTGGCGCAGGCCATCGCCCACAGCTTCGCGGTGCGGCGCTACCTGATCACCGCGGTGGCCGCCACCGTGCTGGGCCTGCTGCAGGCTCACATGCTCAACACCGGCGCGGCGCCGCTGTTCGCGCTGTTCGAGCGCATCGCCGACACGCTGATCGGCGCCGCGCTCGCCTGGGCCTTCTGCTACGTGCTGCCCTCGTGGGAGCGCGGCCAGATCCCGGCGCTGGTGGCGCGCGTGCTGACCGCGCAGGCACGCCATGCGCGGCTCGCGCTCGGCCTGGGCCAATTGCAGACCGTCGACAGCAGCCCCGAGCTCGAATGGCGGCTGGCGCGCCGCGAGGCCTTCGACAGCCTCTCGGCACTGGTGCAGGCCACGCAGCGTTCGCTGTCCGAACCGCGCGCGGTGCAGCCGCCGGTCGAGCCGCTCGAGCACCTGCAGGCCCACAGCTACCAGCTGCTGGCGCAGCTCAGCGCGGTCAAGTCGATGCTGGTGCTGCGGCGCGACCGCCTCACGCCCGGCGAGGTCGAGGGGCCGCTCGCGCGCACCACGCAGCGCATCGAGGCCGCGATCGGCGCGGTGCCCACCTCCGGGCCCTCGCAGCCCGAGAGCACGGCCTCCACCGCCGTCGGCGGCCCGATCCCGCTGCCCGATCCCTTCGACAACGACATCAGTCCCTGGCTGCTGCGCCGGCTCGACCTGGCGACCGCGCTGTCGACCCAATTGCGAGACGATGCGGCCCGGATCCTCCAGGCATTGAACGAACAGGAAGCTTCGGGACTCGCATCGGCATGACCCTGTTGCAATCCATCCTCTCTCATCCCTGGTTCGGCACCTGGCTGGCCGCCGTCATCGCCATTCCCGTCGCCCTCGCCGTGCACCGCATCGGCGGCATGGTGCTCAAGCGCATCACGCGCCCCGCGCCCGCCATCCATGCCATGGTGCTGGCCTGCCATGCGCCCGCGCGCGTGGTGCTGCCGCTGATCGCGCTGCAGATGGTGTGGCAGGCCACGCCCGAGGACCTGCGCTACATCGCGAGCGTGCGCCATCTCAACGGCCTGCTGCTGATCGCGGCCACCACCTGGCTCGCGCTCAAGGCCATCGGCGGCTTCGCCGACGGCGTGCTCGCGCAGCATCCGTCGGACGTGGCCGACAACCTGCAGGCACGCCGCGTGCTCACGCAGACCCGTGTGCTCGCGCGCACCGCCATGACCGTGGTGGTGGTGGCCGGCGGCGCGATGATGCTCATGACCTTCCCGGGCGCGCGCCAGGTCGGCGCCAGCCTGCTGGCCTCGGCCGGCGTGATCGGCATCGTGGCCGGCCTCGCGGCCAAGCCCGTGTTCAGCAACCTCATCGCCGGCCTGCAGCTCGCGCTCGCGCAGCCGATCCGCATCGACGACGTGCTCGTGGTCGAGGGCGAATGGGGCCGCGTCGAGGAGATCACCGGCACCTTCGTCGTGCTCAAGATCTGGGACGAGCGCCGGCTGATCCTGCCGCTGACCTACTTCATCGAGAAGCCGTTCCAGAACTGGACCCGCCACTCCTCGCAAATCCTCGGCTCGGTGTTCGTCTATGCCGACTACGGCATGCCGCTGGCGCCGCTGCGCGCCGAGGTCGAGCGCATCGTGAAGGCCTCGCCCGAATGGGACGGCCGCTTCTTCAACCTGCGCGTGACCGACGCCACTGAGCGCACCATGCAGATCCGCGTGCTGTGCACCGCCGCCACCTCGGGCCTGGCCTTCGACCTGCGCTGCAACGTGCGCGAGGGGCTGATCGACTTCATGCAGCGCGAGTACCCGCAGCACCTGCCGAAGGTGCGCGTGGGCAACGACCACCCGGCCGAGCGCGAGCCCGGGCCGCTGCAGCCGCAGGCCGTGGCCTGAGCGGCCTTCTTCGTCCCGAGCGTGCCGCGTTGAAGCCCGATCCCGAACCCAGAGGCCCGCTGGTACGCGCCCTGTTCTATGCCTTCGCCGTGCTGTGCCTGGTGCTCGGCCTCATCGGCGTGGTGGTGCCGGGCATGCCGACCACCGTCTTCATCCTGCTGGCCGCCTGGGCCGCGGCGCGCAGCTCGCCGCGGCTGCATGCCTGGCTGCTCGGGCACCGCATCTTCGGGCCGCTGCTGCACAACTGGGCCCACGGCCGCACCGTGAGCCGGCGCGCCAAGTGGAGCGCCACCGTCACCATGGCGCTGTGCGCCGTGATCATCTCGTACACCGCGCACCGCGCCTGGACCGCGGTGCTCGCGATCGGCTGCATGGCGGTGGTGCTGGCCTGGCTGTGGTCGCGGCCGCTGCCGCCGCCCTGATCGGCGTACGCCGCGGGCTCAGGGCCGCAGCGGTGGCCATGCGAGGTTCGTGAACGCCCGCAGCAGCCACTCGACGGGCCCGTAGGCGAAGCGCCCCATCCACCAGCGGCTCAGCGGCAGCTGGCAACCGAAGATCGCGAAGGCGATCCCCATCGCCGCGAGCGGCGGCGTCGCGCCGATCCAGCGCAGCCCGTAGGCCAGGAACAGCCACGCGCACACGGCCGACTGCAGCAGGTAGTTCGACAGCGCCATGCGCCCCGCGGGCGCGAGCCAGCGTTCGAGCACGCGGCCGCGCGGCGTGCGGAACAGCAGCACCAGCGCGCAAGCATAGGCGGCGCTCAGGAACGGTGCCGTGAGCAGCGTGGCCGAGAGCCCGAGGAAGTCGCGCACCGAGCCATCGACGCGCATCGCCGACTGGGCATAGAAGGCCGCGCCCGGCAGTCCCACCACCAGCCCCCAGGCCAGCAGGCGCCGGAACAGCGGCAAGTGCGCGCCGGTATCAGCCAGCAGCGCATGCCGCCCCGCCACGAAGCCCGCGAAGAACATCGCGAGCGCCGTCGGTGCCTGCACCAGCGCCGTGAGCCACCAGATCTGCGACAGCTCGCGCAGGTGCTGCACGATGACCGTCATCGGCGTGCCGCGGTAGGCCGCCAACGCGGAGACGGCTTCCGCATAGGCGCTGCGCAGGTCCATCGGGCCGCCGCCCAGCGCGAACGACAGCAGCGCGCTGAAGGCCGCCCACAGCAGCGCGGTGCCCACCACCAGCGCGACGCCGGCGCCCAGCAGGAAGCGGTCGCCGCGCCGGTGCAGCATCAGCAGCACCACGCCGATCACGCCATAGGTCGTGAGGATGTCGCCCTGGTAGAGCAGCACCCCATGCGCCACGCCCAGCAGCCACAGCCCCAGCAGCCGGCGCGCCATGCGCGGCGCGAACGCCTGGCCCGCGCGCTGCGCGGCCTCCTTCTGCAGCAGGAAGCTGTAGCCGAACAGGAACGAGAACAGCAGGTAGAACTTGGTCTCGAAGACGAAGGTGCGCACGAACACCGCGAGCCGCTCGGGCAGCGAGTTCGCGAGCGGATCGGGCAGCCCCATGCCGTAGTAGGTCGAGGCGAAGGTCGCGATGTTGACCACCAGGATGCCCAGCAGCGCGAAGCCGCGCAATGCATCGACCGTGGTCTGGCGCTGCGGCGCATGAGGCGCGTGCGGCGCGGGCGATGAGGAAGGCGCTTCGGCCTCGTCCATTCCCTGCATGCGGCGCTCAGGCCACCGGCGCGCGCTTCGGGTCGGTCACCGGGCAGTGGCCATGCACCTCGAGCAGCCGCACCAGGTCCTCGGAGCTGCGTGCCTTGGCCCAGTCGCGCTCGGTGTCCGAGATGCCCACCACGTGCAGGAAATCGAACTTGCCCGAGTCGAGCTGTGCCGTCGCCGGATAGTGCTTCGGCTGCGCCAGCAGCACGTGGCGCAGCGCCGACGCGGCCTTCTGCCCGATCGGCCCGCCCAGCGGAATGCGGTCGCCGTAGTCCAGCGGCGGCTTGTCCTCGCCGAAGCGGCCGTGCGCGAGCAGCACGTTGTAGGCCAGCAGCTTCTGCAGCAGCTTGATCGGCCAGGTCTCGCCGGCCTGCGACGGCACCTCGAGCACCAGCTCGGAGCCGATCCACGAGTAGTCCTCGGGGTCGTAGTCGGCGGGCTCGCCCTCCCAGGGCGTCGAGCCGCCCGAGGTCACGTAGAGCCAGGAGTTGCGCACGGGCGTCGGCTCGAACTCGAACACGCCCAGGTGCAGCCAGCGCGGATCGATGTCCTGCGCGCCCAGCGCCGAGAAGTCATCGGGGCCCAGCACGAAGATGCCCTTGCGCTTCTCGCCGAAGAGCTGGGGGTAGAGCACTTCCTCGCGGTATTTCCAGACTTCTTCCATCGAGCTCATCGCGTCTTCTCCTGGTTCGGTGGGCGGCGGCGCACCCGATTAGATACCAGGGCCCGCGGCCGCGCGCCGGCCCACGATCCGCCGGATCGCCTCGACCAGCAGCCGCGCGCCCTCCCCAAGTTCGGCGCCGCGCCGCACCGTCATGCCCACCGGTCCCTCGGTGCTCGCGGTGTCGATCGCCACGCGCCGCAGTTCGCCGCGCGCGATGAAGCCTTCCACCGCCCCCTGCGGCGCGAACCACACGGCATCGGAGCGCTGCAGCAGCCCGACGATGAAACTGGTGTCGGTCGCCTCCACGAGCCGGTGCGGCAGCTCCAGGCCGCGCGCGATCAGGAAGGCATCGGCCGTGTGGCGGATCAGCGTGCCCGACACCGGCAGCACCAGCGGATAGGCGGCCAAGGCATCGAGCGGCGGCCGGCGCCGCGCGGCCAGCGGATGGTCGGGGCGCACCACCAGCAGCAGCGGCTCGCTGTAGAACTGCTCGAAGGCGAGATCGGCCATCGCGGAGGCCTGGGCGAGCCGCCCCAGCACGAGGTCGATCTCGCCCTGGCGCAACTGCGTCATCAGCTGCGCGTTGGTGCCGCTCATGACCCGCACGCGCAGCGCGGTATGCGCGGCATTGAGCAACGCGACCGCCTCGGGCAGCAGGTTCGGCACCATGTTCGGCAACGCGCCGACGGCCACCAGCAACTGGTCAGCGTCGGGCTGGTCCATGGCCAGGCCCATGCCCTCCCGCAGTCCGCGCAGGGCCGACACCGCGTGCCGCACCAGCACCTCGGCCGCGGGCGTGAGCTCGACGCCGCGGCGGCGGCGCAGCAGCAACTGGCGCCCCACGATCTCCTCGAGCTCGGCGATGGTCTTGGAGACCGCGGGCTGCGTCAGCGACAGGGCCTCGGCCGAGCGCACCAGGTTGCGCTCCTGCGCCACGGTCACCAGGCACTGCAAGTGGCGCAGCTTCAAGCGAGAAAAGTTCATGGCTGACATGGCGGCTGGCTGTGAAGCGGCGGGCACCAAATATAACGAGACGGAATACCTGACGGAACAGCTTTCAGTTGTGCGCGCGGCACCGCGCTCCTAGAGTGCGCCGACACGGAGACAAGGAAACACCCGCATGACCCCCCGCATCCCGAAGGGCCGGCGCCTGGCGCTCGCCAGCGCCTGCATGGCCGCATCGCTCGTCCTGGGCCTCGGCGCCCCGGCCGCCGCCCTGGCGCAAACCGAAGCCGCGTATCCGGCCAAGGCCGTGCGCTTCCTCACCAACTTCCCGGCCGGCGGGCCGCTCGACATCCTCGGGCGCGCGCTCGGCGAGGTGCTGCAGAAGGAACTGAAGCAGCCCTTCGTCGTCGACAACCGGCCCGGCGCGGGCGGCAACATCGGCGCCGACCTCGTGGCCAAGAGCCCGGCCGACGGCTACACGGTGCTGCTGAGCATCGACAGCACCTTCACCATCAACCCGCAGCTCTACGCCGCCATGCCCTTCGCGGCGAAGGACCTGAAGCCGCTGATGATCTTCAGCTCCTCGGGCCTGGCCTTCGGCACCGGCGCCGCGGTCAAGGCGAAGACGCTGCCCGAGTTCGTCGCGCAGGCCAAGGGCGAGTCGGTCACCTTCGGCTCGGCCGGCAACGGCAGTCCCGGCCACATCGCCGCGGAGATCTTCGCCAACGCCACCGGCGCGAAGATCACGCACGTGCCCTACAAGGGCAACGCGCCCGCCGTGCTGGCGCTGCTCTCAGGCGAGGTGCAGGCCGGCATCCTGGCCACGCCGGGCCTGCTGCCGCACCTGCAGGCCGGCAAGCTGCATGCGCTCGCGGTCACCGGCCGCCAGCGTTCGCCGCTGCTACCGCAGGTGCCCACGGTGGGCGAGCTCGGATTGAAGGACCTCGAGTTCGAGGTGCTCTATCTCGCGATGGTGCCGGCCGCCACGCCCGAGCCCGTGATGCAGACCTTGCGCACGGCGCTGCAGTCGGCACTGGGCCGGCCCGAGGTGAAGGCGCGGCTCGCCTCGCTCGACATGGTGGCGCTCGGCGAGACCGGTGCCGCGGCCGCGTCGCACCTCGACGGCAACCGCGAACGCTACGGCCGCATCGTCAAGGCCACGGGCATGAAGGTGGATTGAGATGCACCGCTCAGCGCGCGGCCGCCGACTGGCGCCTGCCGCGGTCCGCCTTCGGCAGCACCGCCTGCGCCACCATGCGCTCGGCCCGCTCCTGCAAGCGATGCAGCGCCGCATCGAAGCGCTCGGCCTCGCCGGCATCGAGCGCGCCCATCAGCTCGCCGTTGATCGCCGTCACGAGCGGAAAGAGCGCGTCGTACAGCGCCTGCCCGCTGTCGGTGAGGCGCAGCTGCACATGGCGCCGATCGCCCGCGCGCGCCACGCGCGAGAGCAGTTTCTTTTCCACCAGCGAGCCCACGGCCTTCGAGGTGCGTGCGCGGTCGAGCTGCGCATGCTCAGCAAGTTGCGAGGAGCCGAGCTCGCCGCGGCTCGCGAGCGTGGCGATCAGCCGCCATTCGCGGCGCGTGATGCCGAAGCGGCCTTCGCACAGGCGGATCACCATGCTGCCGGCCACGGCGAGCAGGCGCGAGAGGCGGTAGAGCAGCAGGTCGTCGAGCGGGCGGCGCGGCGGCGCGAGACTGGCGTCCTCGGCCGCCTCGATGGTGGCCTTGGCCGTCTTGCGAGCGGTCGCTTTCACGGGCACATCGATGGGCTGGGGCATCGCGCTCGGGTTAATCCGGGGAATGGTTGATTTGATCAATCGACTGTAGCGTCTCCAGAATCGTCCGCAGCCGCGGGACCACGCCCCGCCGACCCGGCGCCTTTCGGAGACTTCGCCCCATGCCTTCCCGCCCCTCGCACGCTTCCCACCTGCCCGCCCCCGATCGCCGCCGGCTGGTCGCCGCGCTCGGCGGCCTCGCGCTCGCGCCTGCGCTGTCGCGCGCCCAGGGTTTCGCGCCGGGCCAGCCGATCAAGGTGCTGATCGGCGTGCCCGCGGGCGGCACGCAGGACGTGCTCACGCGCGCCATCGCGCAGGAGGTGCGCGACAGCCTCGGCCCGCTGATCATCGACAACCGCTCGGGCGCGGCCGGCCGCATCGCGGTCGAGACGGTCAAGACCGCGGCGCCCGACGGCCACACGCTGCTGCTGGGCACGGCCGGCATGATGACCATGTTCCCGAGCGCCTACCGCAACCTCTCGTACGACCCGATCAAGGACTTCGCGCCGATCCTCAACGCGGCGCGCTTCGAGCTCGCGCTGGTGCTCAACAAGGACGTGCCCGCGAACACGCTGCCCGAGTTCATCGCCTGGGCCAGGGCGCAGGGCGACAAGGTCAGCTTCGCCTCGTACGGCGCCGGCACGCCCTCGCACTTCCTCGGCGAGATGCTCAACCGCGCGGCCGGGCTGAAGATGGTGCACGTGCCCTACCGCGGCTCCACGCCCGCGCGGCAGGACGTGATGGGCGGCACCGTGCCGGTCTATTTCGACACCGTGGGCGGCGCGCAGCAGATGCTGCCCTCGGGCCGCGTCAAGGTGCTGGCCACCAGCGGCGAGAAGCGCTCGCCGCTGATGCCCAACCTGCCGAGCTTCGTCGAGGCCGGCTACAAGGACGTGGTCGCCACCGCCTGGTTCGCCTACTACGCGCCGCTCAAGACGCCGCAGCCCGTGGTCGAGAAGCTGCGTTCAGAGTTCGCGCGCGCCGTCAACAAGCGCGAGGTGCGCCAGATGCTGCTGCAGAACGGCATGTACCCGGTGGCCGACACGGGCGACGCGCTCGTGAAGACCATGCGCGAGGACACGGCACGCTGGGCCGGCATCATGAAGGCCGTGAATTTCCAGGCCAACGACTGAACCCCATTACATGAAACGCAAGGAGGAACCCATGCAACCCAAGCACCCGATCACCCGCCGCCTCGCCGGCCTGATGGCCATCGCCGGCCTCGCGACTGCCCTGACGGCCACCGGCGCCGCCGCGCAGGCGCTCGACGGCCCGCTGCACATCGTCGTCGGCTATGCGCCCGGCGGCGCCACCGACCGCGTCGCGCGCATCGTCGGCGACAAGCTCTCGCCCAAGCTCGGCGTGCCGGTCATCGTCGACAACAAGCCCGGCGCGGGCGGCCGCCTCGCGGCGCAGCAGGCCAAGGCCACGCCCGCGAACCAGAACGTGCTGATGCTCGCCAACCCCGCCGTGATGGTGGTGGCGCCGCTGGTGTTCAAGGACAACGGCTACGACCCCGAGCGCGACTTCGTGCCGGTCTCGCACGTCAACGACTACGACTTCGCGCTCGCCGTGTCGCCCACGCTGCCGGTGCGCGAGCTCAACCACCTGCTGGCCTGGATGCGCGCCAATCCCAAGCAGGCCAACGTCGGCGTGCCGGCCACCGGCAGCCTGCCGCACTTCTTCGGCCTCATGGTCGGCGAGAAGGCCAAGGTCCAGACCCAGGTCATCGGCTACCGCGGCTCGGCGCCGCTGCTCAACGACCTGATCGGCGGCCAGGTGCCGATCGCGGTCGACACCGAGGACGTGGTGATCCCGCAGCACGAAGGCGGCAAGCTGCGCATCCTCGCGATCTCGGGCGCCAAGCGCTCGCCCTTCGCGCCCTCGGTGCCCACCTTCAAGGAAGCCGGCCTCGACCTCTCGGCCAGCGGCTGGAACACCTTCTTCGCGCCCGCCACCATGCCGCGCGAGAAGGTCGAGCGCCTCGCCACCGCGATCCGCGAGGTGATGCAGGACCCCGACACGGTGCGCAAGTTCACCGACTCGAAGATGACGCCGGTGGTCAGCACCCCGGCGCAGACCGCCGCGATGCTCAAGGCCTACCGGCTGCAATGGGGTCCGGTGGTGCAGAAATCGGGCTACCAGCCCTGACCTTTTTCCCGGCCCTGCAGGCCCTCGACACCATGACAAGACCCAACATCATCTTCATCGTCGCCGACGACCTCGGCTATGCCGACCTCGGCTGCTACGGCGGCCGCGACGCCGTCTTCGGCCCCGTCTCGCCGGTGCTCGACGGCCTGGCCGCCAAGGGCCTCAAGCTCACGCAGGGCTACGCGAACTCGCCCGTGTGCTCGCCCACGCGCTTCGCGATGATCACCGCGCGCTACCAGTACCGGCTGCGCGGTGCGGCCGAGGAACCGATCAACAGCAAGAGCCGCGGCAGCAGCACGCTGGGCCTGCCGGTCGACCATCCCACCCTGCCCTCGCTGCTCAAGGCCAGCGGCTACCGCACCGCGCTGATCGGCAAGTGGCACCTCGGCTATCCGCCGAGCTTCGGCCCGCTGCGCTCGGGCTACGAGGAGTTCTTCGGCTCGATGTCGGGCGGCGTCGACTACTTCACCCACTGCGACTCGAGCGGCCGCCACGACCTCTGGTACGGCGAGGAGGACAAGCAGGAAGAGGGCTACCTCACCGACATCCTCTCGAAGCGCGCCGTCGACTTCGTCGAGCGCATGGCGCAGCAGCCTTCGCAAGAGGCCAAGCCCTTCTTCCTGAGCCTGCACTACACCGCGCCGCACTGGCCGTGGGAAACGCGCGACGATGCCGACAAGGCGCCGCTGGTGAAGGACAACCTGTTCGACCTCGCGGGCGGCAACATCCACGTCTACCGCCGCATGATCCATCACATGGACGAGGGCATCGGCTGGATCATGGCCGCGCTCGAGAAGCACGGCATGGCCGAGAACACGCTGGTGGTGTTCACCAGCGACAACGGCGGCGAACGCTTCTCCGACAACTGGCCGCTGGTCGGCGGCAAGATGGACCTGACCGAAGGCGGCATCCGCGTGCCATGGATCGCCCACTGGCCCGCCGTCATCGCGCCCGGCGGCGAGAGCGCCCAGCACTGCCTGACCATGGACTGGTCGGCCACCATGCTCGACGCGGCCGGCGTGCAGGCCGATCCGGCCTATCCGCTCGACGGCGTCTCGCTGATGCCCGTGCTGAAAGACGCGAAGCACGGCTTCCGCCGCCCGCTGCACTGGCGCATGAACCACCGCGGCCAGCAGGCGCTGCGCGACGGCGACTGGAAGTACCTGAAGGTCGACGGCAACGAGTACCTGTTCAACATCCCGTCCGACGAGCGCGAGCGCGCCAACCGCGCGAAGCAGGAGCCCGAACGGCTCGCGGCGATGCGCGAGGACTGGCTCGCCTGGAACGCGACCATGCCGCCGATTCCGGAGGATGCGACGGTGAGCCTGGGGTATTCGGTGAAGGACATGCCGCAGCGTTGAGTTGCGGCGCGCTGGGACTGGCGGGGACTAGAGCTTCTCGGCCAGCGCCTTCGACTGCGCCTCGAACTTGGCCGGGTTCGAGGCCTTCAGCTTCACGAGGTTCTGCAGCTTCCACTGGATCGCCGGCATCTCTGAAAGATGCGGCACATCGAGCCGCTGCCAATCGGGAGCGGCATCGGCCAGGCTCAGGAGGAAGGCCCGCTCGTCCGCATCGAGGCCCTGTTGGAGCGTGGCAATCATTCGGTCGCGCGCGGCAAGCAGCGCATCCAGTTCCACGGGCTCGGTGGTCATGCCCACGAAGTTGCTTTCGAACGCCTGGCGCACGTCGCGCAGCGGCGGAAACAGGACCTCGTCGATCGGCCTGTTGTGGCTCGCCAGATAGACCACGAAGGCACGACGGATGCCGTCCGTGATACCGCCGTGCGCCAGCAGTTGCATCACGTCGAAGAGATCCCGCGGATGCTGGCGGTCCATGGCGGCGACCAGCTTGCCGCCATAGACGTCTTCGAGCGATACCACCGGGATTTCCAGTTCGGCCTGCAGCACTTCCTGCGCCCTGGCATGCAGCCCCACGAGGGCGACCGGCCGCACGGTTCCGCGCATCACGTAGTTGACCTCGACCTTGACCTCGATGCCGTCGCGCTTCACCAGGAGCTTGCTCTCTCCCGCAGCGGGTGCGCCCGCAAGACGGGTCTGGAATCCCCTGCGGCCAAGCGTGTCGGCGGCCTTGCCGAGCGACGCCTTGATCCTGTCGAGCGCCGCGCCGCGCGACAGCGTGTGGTCGGGCAGGACGAGGTCCAGGTCGATCGACAGCCGCGGCATGTCGCGCACGAAGAGATTGATGGCCGTGCCACCCTTGAGCGCGAAGGTGTCGTCCTCGAAGACCAGGGGCGCGACCTGCGTCAGCAGGCGCGCGGTCCGCAGGTAGATCTCGTTCACGACTTCAGGACCAGCAGGCCCTCGCGGGTCTGGCCGACCCAGGGCCGGTCGCCACCGGTCGGCAGCTTGGCCGGGTCGAGCTTCTTCGCCCACGGCAGCGACAGCTCGCGTCCGAGTTGAAGGCACAGGCGCACCGTCTTCACGCTGGTGCACTGGCGCAGCAGTTCCACGAGCACCGAGGAGCGCAGGCCGTAGGCGCCCTCCGCCAGCTCGCGCGCCTCCGCCAGCGGCTGACGCACGCCCACCTCGCTCAGCATCTCGAGAAACGCGCGCTCGGGCGCCGACACGTTCGGCGCATCGGCACGGCCTTCGAAGGGGCCCGCGTGCCGCATGCCGGTGACGTCGCTGCTGAAGAGGTGCTTGCGGTGGTAGTCGGCAGCGAAGACCCGGGTGAACCAGTCCGGCAGGCTGGCCGACTCGAGGCCGTAGAGATGCAGCATCGGCGCCTGCGAAACGTAGTGGCGCACCCCGTGCCAGTCGAGCGCCGATTTGCCGCCCACATGCAGGCCGGGAATCTGGCGCTGGAGCAACAGCAGGCTCGGGTCGCGCTGCAAGGGCGTGTCGGGACGGCAGTACACACCGCGCGCCAGCCGTACCAGCCAACCCGCGCGCACGTAGTGGACCGCCAGGTCGCCGGAGATGCCCTCGCGCGCCAGGTCCTCCGTCGTGACGGGGGTTCCGCCCGGCAGCTGGCTCAGTAAAGAATTTAGCTTTGATCGATTTATCGTAGCCATACTACGATTATTCAGACAATCCTAAGCTCCAACAAGCCTTTGGTTTGTCTCAGTTATCGTAGTTTGACTACGATTTCACGGAAAAATCGAAATCATCCGATCACGTCGCCTCGGATTCCAGGGTCGTCCTGGACATCCCCAGGCTCCACAACCGCAGCGCCACATGGATCTCCAGTGCCCGGCTCGCGCTGCCCCAGTGCCCCAGCAGTTCCTCCACGCTCGCGAGCCGCTGGCGCACGGTGTTCACATGGATGCCCATGCGCGCCGCGGTGGTCTTGGCGTTCTGGTTGCAGTCGAAGTAGGCCAGCAGGGTCGACGTGAGCTCCGCGCCGCGCTTGCGATCATGGCTCGTGAGCGCGCCGATGGTGGCGTCGAGGAAGGTGTTGAGGCTGCCCTGGTCGTGGGTCTCGAACAGCACCGAATAGAGCGCCATCTCGTTCTGCCCGACGATGGCGCCGCGCATGCCAAGCCGCCCCAGCACGGGCAGCGCGCGGCGCAGCGCGGCATACAGCGCGGGCATCTCGGCCGGCGACTGCACCGGACGCGACAGCACGCCGCGGTAGGCATCGCCGAGCTCGCGCCGCGCGAAGGCGGTGACGGCCTCGAGCACGTCCTGCGCGCGGGTCGCGGCGCAGACGATGGCGAGCGCGCCGTCGACCTCGTCGAACACCTGCTCGGACATCGGCGTGCCGGCGCGCAGGCGCCGGGCCCAGAAGCCGGGCCGGGGCTCGGCCATCTCGACCACCATCAGCGAGATCGGCTGCGACAGGTCGAGCCCGAAGCGCTCGGCGCGGTCGCGCGTGAGCGCGGGCTCGTCCTGGCGCGGCGAGATCAGGGTGCGCAGCAGCGCCGCCACCTCGCGGCTCTTGCCGGCCTCCACGCGCTCCTGTGACAGCAGCACGATGCCGATGATGCTGGAGCTGCGCTCGAAGGTGCGCAGCGAGGTCTCGCGCAGGTCCTGGTGCCGGAACAACAGCACGGCACCGAGCACCTCGTTGCCGCCGAGCACCGCGATGGCGCGGCACAGCTCGCCGTCGCGCTCGTAGGCCACTACCGAGCGGCCGGCCTGCCGGCTCTCGCGCAGCGCCTTCGCGAGCGCGGCGCTGTGTTCGTCGTTCGGCGCATGGGCGTCGGCCGCCGTGCCCTCGTAGCCCGGCGCCAGCGCGCGGCCGATGACCTGATGGGCCTCGTCGAGCACCAGCACGCCGCCGTTGAGCAACTGCGCGATCGATTCGCACAGCGCGCCCAGCGACGCGCCCTTGGCCAGCAGCGAGGTCAGCTGCTCGTGCGCCTCGGCCGCGCCCTGCACGTCGCGCACGTGCCGCTCGAGTTCGCCGCGCGCCTCGTCGGCATGCGCGAGCGCATCCTTCGCTTCCGCGAAAGCCTTGGCGTTCTCGATCGCCACCGCCGCATGCGCGGCCAGCGTGCAGAGGATCGACACGTTGAGCGCGGTGTGCGTGCGGTGGTAGCGGTCGGCCACGAACAGCAGGCCGATCACCTCGTCGTCGCGCATCAGCGGCGCGCCCACCAGCGCGGCCACGCCCTCGTCGCGAAAGATGTCGTCGAGCGTCGGATCGTGCACGAAGCGGTTGTCGTGCAGGTAGTCGGGCGTGAAGAAGGGCAGCCGCGTGCTCATCACGATGCCCGCGATGCCGAGGTTGCGGCCCACGGTCATGCGGCCGGTGCGGTCCGAGATCGCACCGTCGGCCACCACCACCTGGAACGCGCCGGTCGCGGTGTCGTAGACCGTGAGCCAGCACAGGTGCGAGCCCATCAGGTGGCGCGCGCGCTTCACGATGGTCTTGAGCAGGCCCGTGAGGTCGAGCCGGCCCGAGAGGTCCTGCGCCGACTCGATCACCGCGAGCATGCCGCGCTCGCGCTGCTCGTGCAGCTCGAGCCGGTTGCGCAGCGCCATCGCCATGCGCACCAGCTCGACCAGGCTGGACTTGCGCCGCAATGCATCGGGCAGGGCTTCCACGGCCGCGAGCCGGCCGGCGAATTCTTCCGCGGGCGCATTCCGGTGCAAGAGGCCGATGAGTTCGGCGGCGATCTCGTCGGCCGCCTGCTCGCTCGCATCGCGCGAGGAGCCCGCCGCGCGCGGTCGTTCGGTGGACAGGGATGACATAGGGCCGCGAAGGCTAGCAGAACGATGCGGCCATGCCCATGGGTCCGATCCCTCTCCCCTGGTGCCGCGATGGCGATCGCGAACACCGCATCACATCGACAGGGGGTTGCCAGTGTGCGCGACGCACATAGTTTTGACGCGGTGCTTTCAAGACACTGCCGATGAAGCGAGAGCGCCACGGCGCCCGCATGGACACAACGAGACACCACAGGAACCCATGAGCATCATCGATTCACTGCGGCCCGCGCCGGGCCTGCGGGTGCTGATCAGCGCGGGCGCGTCCGGCATCGGCGCGGCCATCGCGCTGGCCTTTCGCGAGACCGGCGCGCGCGTGCATGTCTGCGACATCGACCGCCTCGCGCTCGACCGCATGGCGCGCGAGGCGCCCGAGATCACCTCGAGCATGGCCGACGCCTCGGTGCCCGAGGACGTGGCGCGCGTGTTCGACGACGTGGAAGGCGCGCTCGGCGGGCTCGACGTGCTGATCAACAACGTCGGCATCGCGGGCCCCACCGGCGCGCTGCAGGACCTGCAGCGCGGCGACTGGGAGCGCACGGTGGCCGTCAACCTGCACAGCCAGTTCTATTTCGCGCAGCGCGCGATCCCGCTGCTCAAGCGCTCGCAGGCCAACCCGAGCCTGATCGCGATGAGCTCGGTCGCGGGCCGGCTCGGCTATCCGTTCCGCACGCCTTATGCATCGACCAAGTGGGCCATCGTCGGCCTCATGAAATCGCTGGCCATCGAGCTCGGCCCGCATGGCGTGCGCGTCAACGCGATCCTGCCGGGCACGGTCGAGGGCGAGCGCATGAACAGCGTGATCGGCGCGCGCGCCGCCACCGCGGGCGTGTCGGTCGAGGCCATGCGCGCCGAGTACCTGCAGAAGATCTCGCTGCGCCGCATGGTCACGCTCGACGACGTGGCGGCGATGGCGCTGTTCCTCTGTTCGCCCGCGGCCCGCAACCTCACGGGCCAGGCGATCAGCGTCGACGGGAACATGGAATACCTCTGAACGCCGACGAGCGGCCCACCCCTTTTTTTCAAGAAGCATGGAGACATCAATGCGCACATCCGCCCCCTTCCCCCTCTCGTTCAACGCCGCCGCGTCGGCCCTGGCCTGCTCGCTGGCCCTGCTGTCGGCCGGCGCCTCCGCCGCGCCCGTGAAGATCGGCGTGCTCGAGACGCTGTCGGGCCCGCAGGCCTCTTCGGGCCAGGCCTATCGCACAGCCGTGCGCTTCGCGATCGACCAGATCAACGCGGCCGGCGGCTGGAACGGCGAGCCGGTGCAGCTGCTCGAGTACGACAACCAGGGCGGCCCCGCGGGCGCGGCCGACAAGCTCAAGGCGGCCGCGGCCGACGGCGTGCAGCTGATCGTGCAGGGCGCCTCCTCGGCGATCGGCGGCCAGATCACCGAGGACATCCGCAAGTACAACCTGCGCAATCCCGGCAAGGAGATGATCTACATCAACGTGGGCGCCGAGGCGCTGGAGCTCACGGGCGAGAAGTGCAACTTCCACCACTTCCGTTTCAGCGGCGACGCGCAGATCCGCACCAAGGCCCTGGTCAGCGCGATGAAGCAGGCCAACGCGCTCGGCACCCGCGTCTATGCGATCAACCAGAACTACTCCTGGGGCCAGGACATGGAGCGCGCCATCGTCGACAACGCATCGGCCGGCGGCTACCAGGTGGTGGAGAAGACCCTGCACGACGTCAACAAGGTGCAGGACTTCGCGCCCTACGTGGCGAAGATCAGCGCCGCCAAGGCCGACTCGGTGCTCACCGGCAACTGGTCGAACGACCTGCTGCTGCTGATGAAGGCCTCGAAGTCGGCCGGCCTCAAGGTGCGCTTCGGCACGGTCTTCCTCGACCAGCCCGGCAACATCGCGAACGCGGGCGATCTCGCGGTCGGCCATTTCGTGGCCCACACCTTCAACGCCGAGGCCGCCGGTGCCGAGGGCGAGCGCTTCGTGGCCGACTACAAGGCCAAGACCGGCCACGCGCCGGCCTTCATCGAGCCGCAGACCGTGTTCGGCATGGCGATGGTGGCCGATGCGCTCAAGCGCACCAAGCCCGAGAACGGCGCGCTCAACGTCAACGCGCTGGCACGCGCGATCGAGACCGCGAAGATCAAGACCCCGATGGGCGAGATGAGCATGCGCGCGGCCGACCACCAGGCGCTGCTGCCGATGGTGGTGTCGACCGTGACCAAGGATGCGCGCTACAAGGCCGACGACACCGACATGGGCTTCAAGCCGGTGAAGCGCTTCACGGCCGAGGAAGCCTCGACGCCCGCGCAGTCGAGCTGCGCGATGAAGCGCCCGGGCTGAGCGCCCGCGCGCCCCTCTCCCCGGGGCCGCGCCGCGCGGCCCCGTTTCCCGAATCCCCTCCCCGGCGGAACGCGCGCGTCCCGCCGGCGCAGCCTCGGCTGCTCGCAAGGACAACCATGGACCAGCTCATCGTCTCGCTCATGAACGGCATCGTCTACGGACTGCTGCTGTTCATGGTGTCGGCCGGCCTCACGCTCATCTTCGGAATGATGGGCGTGCTCAATTTCGCGCATGCCTCGTTCTACATGCTGGGCGCCTACTTCGCCTACACGCTGCAGGGCACCATCGGCTTCTGGGCCGCGGTCATCGCCGCGCCGATCCTGGTCGGCCTGATCGGCGTGGTGGTCGAGCGCTTCTTCCTGCGCCGCGTGCACCACCACGGCCATGCGCACGAGCTGCTGCTGACCTTCGGCCTGTCGTTCATCATCGCCGAGACCATCAAGCTGTTCTTCGGCAACTTCCCGGTCGACTACCGCATCCCGCCCACGCTCGACGTGCCGGCCTTCGCCATCGGCGGCGCGCAGTACCCGGCCTATCGCCTGCTGATGGGCGGCATCGCGATCGCGATGTTCGTGGCCATCTACCTGCTGCTCACGCGCACCCGCGTGGGCATCGTGGTGCGCTCGGCGATCTACAAGCCGCGCATGGCCGAGGCGCTGGGCCACAACGTGCCGCTGGTGTTCATGGGCGTGTTCGGCGTCGGCGCCGGCCTCGCGGGGCTGGCGGGCGCGGTGGCCGGTGCCTTCTACACCACCAACCCCAACATGGCGCTCGAGCTCGGCGTGATGGTGTTCGTGGTGGTGGTGGTCGGCGGCCTCGGCTCACTGGGCGGCGCGATGCTGGCCTCGCTGCTGATCGGCGTCATCACCTCGCTGGCCGTGGGCATCGACCGCAGCCTGGCCGACCTGTTCGCGCTGGTCGGCGCGGGCGACTGGGCGCGCGGCGTCGGCGGGCTGATGACGCTCAAGGTGTCGAGCCTGTCGGCCACCATCCCGTTCGCGCTGATGCTGCTGATCCTGCTGGTGCGGCCGAGCGGGCTGATGGGCGAGAAGAACTGAGCGAGAGGGCCGAGACGATGAAGACCACCCTCTCCCTGCTCGCCGCCGGCGTCGCGCTGCTGCTGGCCCTGCCCTTCCTGCTGTCGCAGGGGCTGCTCAACGCGGCCATCCAGATGCTGATCGCCGCGCTGTTCGCGAGCGCCTACAACCTGCTGTGCGGCCAGGCCGGCATGCTGTCCTTCGGCCACGCGGCCTACTTCGGCGTCGGCGCCTTCGGCACCGTGCACGCGATGAACGCGCTCGGCGGTGCCGGCCTGCTGCCCACGCCGCTGATGCCGCTGGCCGGCGCGGTCTGCGGTCTGGCCATCGGCGGCATCGCGGGCTGGTTCGCCACCCAGCGCAGCGGCACCTACTTCGCGATGATCACGCTGGCCATCGCCGAGCTGATCCATTCGCTGGCGCCGCACCTCAAGGGCCTGTTCGGCGGCGAGGCCGGCGTGTCGACCATGCGCATGCCGGCCTGGGGCTTCGGCTTCGGCTCGACCACCGAGGTCTACTACCTCACGCTGGGCTGGGTGCTGCTGTCGCTCGCGCTGCTCTACCTCTACACCCGCACGCCGCTGGGCCGGCTGACCTGCGGCCTGCGCGAGAACAGCCACCGGCTGCGCTTCCTGGGCTACAACGTGCACGGCCTCGGCGTGCTGGTGTTCGCGGTCTCGGCCATGTTCTCGGGCATCGCGGGCGGGCTGCAGGTGGTGTCGAACGAATCGGCGAACTACGTGGTGTTCGATCCCGCGCTGTCGGCCGCGGTGGTGCTCAACACCTACATCGGCGGCGTGCAGGTGTTCCTGGGCCCGGCCCTGGGCGCCGCGCTCATGACCTTCTTCGGCTACGCCGTGTCGGACCTCACGCGCTCGTGGCTGCTCTACCAGGGCATCCTGTTCGTGCTGGTGATGATGTTCATGCCCGCCGGCCTCGCGGGCCTGGTGGGCACCACCGCGCGGCTGCGCCAGCGCTTCGGCCTGGCCCGGCTGCTGCCGGTGGTGGCGCTATCGATCGGCGCGGCGCTGCTGCTGAGCTTCGGCGGCGCCTTCGCGATCGAGATGCTGCAGCGCTGCTTCTCGCAGGACTACCGCTCGCTCGCCAACCTGCAACCGGGTGGCGGCTGGCCGCCGATCCAGTTCCT
>NZ_JBZAYE010000319.1:0-8213 GCF_058244205.1 Variovorax sp. 20P10.2.4 | reverse complement strand
GCGCATCATCACGCCGTTCCCGGTCGGCGGCGGTCCCGACGGCGTGGCGCGGCTGGTGGCCGACAAGCTGTCGCGCGCCTGGGGCCAGCCGGTGGTGGTCGAGAACCGACCCGGCGGCAACGGCTTCATCGCGATCGATGCCTTCAAGCGCGGCGCGAAGGACGGCCACGACATCATCGTGCTCGACAACGTGCACCTGGCCGCCTACCCGGCGCTGTTCAAGAAGCTGCCCTACGACACGGCCAAGGACTTCGACGCGCTGCTGCCGCTGTTCAAGACCTACTTCTTCTTCACCGTCGCCACCAACAGCAAGTACAAGACCGTGGGCGACCTGATCGCCGACGCCAAGGCCAACCCCGGCAAGCTCGACTACGGCTCGTGGTCGGTCGGCAACCCGGTGCACCTGGGCTCGGAGCTGTTCGAGTCGGCCACCGGCACGCAGATGGAGCACGTGATCTACAAGGAGACCACCCAGCTCTACACCTCGGTCGCCACCGGCGAGCTGGCCTTCGCGCTGGGCAGCAGCGCCACCGCGGGCCCGCTGCAGCGTGCCGGCAAGCTGCGCTTCCTGGCGGCCGCGGCGCCGCAGCGCGTGGCGGCCTTCCCCGACGTGCCCACCGTGAGCGAGTCGGGCGGTCCCAAGGGCTTCGAGGTGATCGGCTGGAACGCGATCGCCGTGCCCAAGGGCCTGCCGGCCGCGGTCACCGACAAGATCAAGCGCGACATCGAGAAGGGCCTGGCCGAACCCGACGTGCTCGAGAAGTTCAAGAGCTTCGGCTACGAGCCCTTCCCGACCACGCGCGAGCAGTTCAATGGCTTCGTCGCGGCCGAAACCACCCGTTTCACGGATGTCATTCGGAAAGCGAACGTATCGCTCGACTGAGCCTGCGTGACGCTGCGTACGCCCCTGGCGTACGCAGCGTGGGAGCGATTGGATTCACCGGATGAAGGCTTTACGGTCTCTTACCGAACAACGAAGTCTTTTGACTATTTCCTGAGCGCGTCCTACAGCGTGGTTCCGGGGGCGGGCGATATGGTTGCGGCCAATAACCAATCGCTCCTTTTTCCTCGATCTTGAGAAAAAACCACCACCACCACGCTGTCACACACCCCGCGCGCTCCAACCCTCCCGCCACCTTCTTCCCCTCCACCTTCAGGTTCTCCGCCGCGGCGCTTCTCGTCGCCGTGGCGTGGGCGGGTGCGAGCACGCAGGTCAGGGCGCAGGTCGAGCGGCCCGGCGCCGCGGCACCCGCCGCCCTCTCCGGGGCCGACAGACCGGGCGGCTATGACGCCGCCGCGCACGACGCGCTCGTCGAACGCATCCGCGCCGGCAAGGCGACGCCGCGCGAGGCACTCGATGCGCTGCAGGCCTGGTTCCCGCGCGCCGCGACCGCGGCCCAGCGCGAGCGCATCGCGTCCGACGGCGTGGTGTGGGCGCTGCAGGCCGACGAACCACGGGAATCCGTGGGATGGGCGCGCGCCGTGCCGCTGGATCGGCTCGCGGGCTACGCCTTCGAGTCCGCGTTCATCGCCGCGCGCCGTGTCGACGACCGCATCCTGCAACTGCAGCTCACCGCGTTGCAGCCCACGCAGCGCATCGTGCGGCGCGAGAACGCCTTCGCGCTCGAGGACCAGGGCTCGCTGACCGAGGCCCTGGCGCAGGCCGAGGCCGCCGAGCGCGCCACGCCCGGCAGCTTCAATGCCTTCGAGCTCGCGAGCCTGCGTCAGCAGGCGCTGGGCCAGCGCTTGCGCTGGGCCATCGCGGAGCGCGACCAGCGCGGCGGCGAGGGCCCCGAGCGCTTCGAGGCCATCGATGCGCTGCTGCCGCTCTATCCGAACGAGCTGCAGGGCGCTTCCGATGCGGTGCAGCGCGCCACGCAGGCCAACGAAGCCGATGACCTCGAACGCTGGAAGGCGCTGCATCTGCGTCTCTATGCCGACCACCTGCTCGCGGTCTCCGCGCGCGGCCGCTTCCCCGAAGTGACCGCGGCCTACGAGCGCTGGCAGGCCGAGCATCCGCAGCAGCCGTTGCCCTACTACGCGCTGTCCGACGTGGCGGGCGCCTACCAGCAGCAGCGCCGCTCCGACCTCGCCGTGCCGCTCTACGAGGAGGCGTTGCGCCGCGGCGGCGACGCCATCCCCGTGCCCAGCGACACCCACACCGGCCTGGTCTATGCGTACCTCGACACCGCGCGCTTCGAGGACGCCGAGGCCCTGCTGCAGAAGCTCGAGCAGGCCACGCCGCCGATGCTGCGGCTCACGCCCGAACAGGGCCGGCCCAACCCCGAGTACGCCGAGGTGCGCAATCTGCGCGCGCTCTACCAGCTCTACACCGAGCGGCCCTGGCAGGCCGAGACCAGCTTCCGCGGCCTGACCTCGCTCGCGCCGCTCAACGCGGGCTTCCGCTCGGGCCTGGCCGAGACCATGAAGCTGCGCGACAAGCCCGACGAGGCGCTGGGCCGCTACCGCGAGACGCTGGTCGACCATCCGTGGGACGTGGCCGCGCGTGCCGGCTACGCGGGCGCGCTGTTCGATGCCGGCGAGATGCGCGCGGGCCGCGAACTGACCGAGAGCCTGCAGGCCGAGGCGCCCGAATCGATCGCCGTGCGCAATGCCGTCACGCAGCGCGACACGCTCTACGCGGCGCGGCTCGACGTCGAGGCCGACTACGGCCAGGGCCACGGCAGCAGCGTGCTGGCCGACCGCGACTGGCGCGTCGACTCGAAGCTCTCGTCGCCGCTGTGGGACGACCGCTGGCGCCTGTTCTTCCGCCAGGTGTTCGCGCGCGGCGACACCTCGCTGGGCAACATCGACCTGTCGCGCACCGGCGTCGGCGTGGAATACCTGCAGGACCGCTGGCGCGCCAGCGCCGAGCTGCACCAGGCCGACAAGGGCCGTTACCGCACCGGCCTCGCGCTCGGCGTGGACTGGCGTGCCAGCGACAGCTGGCGCTTCTCGGCGCGCTTCGACTCGAACAGCCTCGACACGCCATGGAAGGCGCGGCTGGCGAACGTCGGCGCGCGCTCGGCCGAGCTCGGCGCCACCTACGTGGTCAACGAGTCGCGCGCCTTCGAGGCCCGCTACCAGCGCATGGACTTCAGCGACGGCAACACGCGCGACGGTTTCGGCCTGCGCTGGCGCGAGCGCCTCGTGAGCGGCCCGCGCTTCCAGCTCGAAGGCACGCTGAGCGGCGAGACCGGGCGCTACGACCGCCAGGACGTCGATTACTTCGCGCCGCGCAGCGAGAGCGCGCTGCAGGTCGGCCTGACCGGCAAGTACCTGGGCTGGAAGCGCGACGACCGCCGCTTCTCGCATGTGTTCGGACTCGAGGCCGGCAGCTACCGCCAGCAGGGCTTTGGCGGCGGCGCGCTCTGGTCGCTGCGCTACGGCCACGAATGGGTGTTCGGCCGCTCGGCCACCCTCGCCTACGGCCTGGGCATCGCGAGCCATCCCTACGACGGCGTGCGCGAGCGCCGCCGCTTCGTCTATCTCAATCTGTCGGTGCCGTTCCAATGAAGAAGATGTTCATGACGACCAGCCTGGTCCCGCGGATGGCCGCGCTGCTGCTCGCCACGCTGCTCGCCGGCGCCGCGCTGGCCCAGGGCCTGCCGCGCGCCACCGCGCTGCCGGCGCCCGATGCCGACGACGGCAAGAGCTTCCGCGCCATCGCGCTGCACGACGTGCGCCACAACGTGCGCGAGAGCTTCGTCGACGAGCCCGAACCCACCGCGCTCGACGAGCGCACCGTGGCCGACTTCTTCGCCTGGCTGCGCAGCTCGGGCCACCATCCGGTGAGCCTGCAGCAGATCGTCGACGCGCGCGCCGGCGGCCGGCCGCTGCCTTCGAAGGCCGTGCTGCTGACCTTCGACGACGGCTACGAGAGCTTCTATACCAAGGTCTATCCGCTGCTCAGGCAATTCGGCTATCCGGCCGTGATGGCGCTGGTCACGGGCTGGCTCGAGGTGCCGCCGGGCCAGGTGGTCGCGGGCTACGGCGCGCGCAATCCCCTGAAGCGCGAGGCCTTCATCACCTGGAGCCAGGCGCGCGAGATGGGCGCCTCGGGCCTGGTCGAATTCGCGAGCCACGGCGACGCGATCCATACCGGCGTGCCCGGCAATCCGCAGGGCAACCTGCAGCCCGCGGCCGTCACGCACCGCTACGACAGCGCCACCGGCCGCTACGAGGACGACGCGGCCTGGGTTGCGCGCGTCGAGGCCGACCTGCGCCGCAGCCGCGGCCTGATCGAGGCCCAGACCGGCACCCGCGTGCGCGCCATGGTGTGGCCCTACGGCGCCTACAACAAGCAGACGCTGCGCGCGGCCGACCGCGCCGGCATGCCGATCACCTTGACGCTTGACGAGGGCGCGAACACGCCCGAGGTGCCGCTGCAGACCATCCGCCGCGGCCTGGCCACCTACGACATGTCCGTGCCCGACTTCAGCCTGCTGCGCGCGCCCGCGCGGCCCGATCCGCGCGCGCTGCACCGCGCCATGCACATCGACCTCGACCACATCTACGACCCCGACCCGGCGCAGCAGGAGGCGAATCTCTCGCGCCTGCTCGACCGGGTGCAGGCCGTCGGCCCCTCGGCCGTCTACCTGCAGGCCTTCGCCGATCCCGACGGCGACGGCGCGGCCGATGCGCTGTACTTCCCGAACCGGCACCTGCCGATGCGCGCCGACCTGTTCAACCGCGTCGCCTGGCAGCTGCGCACGCGCACCGGGGTCGAGGTCTATGCCTGGATGCCGGTGCTCGCGTTCCAGCTGCCCGCGAACCACCCGCTGGCCGGTGTGCGCGTGACGCACCTCGCGCCCACGTCGGCCGCGGCGCGCGACCAGACGCGCTACCACCGGCTCTCGCCGGCCGATGCGCGCGTGCGCGCGCTGATCGGCGACATCTACGAGGACCTCGCGAAGAACACGCCGATCGCGGGCCTGCTGTTCCACGACGACGCCACCTACAGCGACGACGAGGACGCCAGCCCCGCGGCATTGCGCGAACTCGCCGCGCAGGGCCTGCCGGCCGACCTCGGCGCGGTGCGCGCCGATCCCGCGCTGCGCGCGCGCTGGACCGCGTGGAAGACGCGCCAGCTCACCGACTTCACGCTCGAGCTCGCGCAGCGCGCGCGCGACTGGCAACCGCGCCTGCTCACCGCGCGCAACCTCTATGCGCGCCCGGTGCTCGAGCCTGCGGCGCAGGAGTGGTTCGCGCAGGACCTCGCGCAGTCGCTGCAGGCCTACGACTACACCGCCGTGATGGCCATGCCCTTCATGGAGCAGGCGGCCGAGCCGCAGGCCTGGCTGGCGGCGCTGTTCCGCCAGGTGGCGGCGCAGCCGCAGGGCCTGGCGCGCACCGTGTTCGAGCTGCAGGCGCGCGACTGGCGCAGCGGCCGCATGGTCGACAAGGACACGCTGGCCGCGCAGTGGACCCTGCTGCACCGGCTGGGCGCGCGCCATGTCGCGCTCTATCCCGACGACTTCCTCGCGGGCGAGCCGCCGCTGGTGACGGTGCGCGACATCCTCTCGGTGCGCGCCAACCTCGCGGGCGGCAAGGTCGACGGCCTCGAGACGCCGCCGGCGCTCGCGCCCGCCAAGCCGGCCCCGGCCTCCGCGCCGACCGCACCGGGAGCCGCGCGATGAACCCCGAATTCTTCGGTTCCGACGTGGTGCGGGCCCTGCTCAACTACGTCTTCTACTACCCCTTCCTCGCGGCCTATGTCTGGATGGCCGGCGGCCTCGCGCATGCGCTGGTGTTCGAGCGCGGCCGCCACCGGAAGATCGATCCGCTGCCGCTGCTGCCCGAGCAGCCGCTGGTCAGCGTGATCGTGCCCTGCTTCAACGAAGGCGAGCGCGTGCAGGAGGTGATCGAGCAGCTGATGCGCAGCCACTACCCGAACTACGAGGTCATCGCCGTCAACGACGGCAGCAGCGACGACACCGGCACCATCCTCGATGCGCTGGCCACGCGCTACGGCCAGCTGCGCGTGGTGCACCACGCCACCAACCAGGGCAAGGCGGTGGCGCTCAACACCGCGGCGGTGCTGGCCAACGGCGAGTACATCCTCGGCGTGGACGGCGATGCGCTGGTCGACCCCGATGCCATCGCCTGGATGCTGACCCACATGCTGCATTCGGAGCGCGTGGGCGCCGTCACCGGCAACCCGCGCATCCGCGGCCGCACCACCCTGCTCGGGCGCATGCAGGTGGGCGAGTTCTCCTCCAACATCGGCCTCATCAAGCGCACCCAGCAGCTGGCCGGACGGCTGTTCACGGTCTCGGGCGTGCTCTCGATGTTCCGCCGCAACGCGCTGCTCGACGTCGACTTCTGGAGCCCCGACGTCATGACCGAGGACATCGACATCAGCTGGAAGCTGCAGCTCAAGGACTGGCGCGTGCGCTACGAGCCGCGCGCGCTGTGCTGGATCCTGATGCCCGAGACCGTGCGCGGCCTCTACCGCCAGCGCCAGCGCTGGGCCACCGGCGGCATCCAGACCCTGCTGCGCTACACGGGCCAGGTGCTCAAGCCGCGCAACTTCATGATGTGGCCGGTGTTCCTCGAGTACCTGGCCAGCGTGGTCTGGGCCTACGCGATGTTCGCGGTGCTGATCCTCGCGCTGGTGCGGCGCTTCCTGCCGCCCGAGTGGCAGTACGTGGGCTTCTGGCCCGAGTGGCACGGGATGCTGCTGGGCATCACCTGCATGCTGCAGATGGGCGTGAGCCTGTGGATCGACCGCCACTACGACCGCGACATCCTGCGCTACCTGGTCTGGACCATCTGGTATCCGCTTGCCTTCTGGATGATCAACATGTTCACCACGGTCGTGGCCTTGCCGGCCACGATCCTGCGGCGCAAGGGCAAGCGCGCCCGGTGGACCAGCCCCGACAGAGGAGTGATAGCGAATGAACGATCGACTGCATCCGTCCGTGCCATCGAGCATGAATGAAGACCTGGGCCTGGACCTGGGCGCGGTGCCGCCCCGGCCCAACGGCAAGGCGCCGCCGCGCGAGCGCGAATGGGCCGAGCCGCAGGGCGAGGTGCCCGTGCTCGATGCCGCGCGCATGCCGCTGAGCGCCTTCATGCGGCACAAGACGCCGCAGGGCGCGCTGTTCATGTTCGTGTGGCTGCGCATCGCGCGGCCGCTGCTGCTGGCCGCGTTCTGGGTCGGCGTGGTGTTCTACGCCTGGCGCCACTTCTTCCAGGTCTGGCGGCCGGTGGAGGGCGCGAACCTGCTCACGCTCTACGCCCTGTCGGTGCTCGCCATCTTCGCGCTGATGCTGCTGCTCGCGCCGGTGCGCCGGCGCGCCATCGCCGACGAGGAGACGCGCGGCCGCTCGCCCGACAGCACCGTGGCCCAGCTGGCCGAATACACTTCGCTGGCGCCGCAGCGCCTCACGCTGTGGCAGCGCGCGCGGCGCCTGCTGGTGCAGCACGACCGCGACGGCCGGGTGACCGACGCGGCCGACCTCGACACCGAACCCGCGATGCTCACGCCTTCGGGCACGGCGGTGCGAAAGCGCCGCGCCTGATGCCGCATCGATCCACCCCGGGACACGGACCTTTCGAATCCGGCCACCCGGCCGCTGCGTACGCATGCCCATGAAAAAGACAGAAGTGATGGCGACGGCGATGGAGATGGCGCGAAAAGGGCTGGGCTTCGCGCCGGCGCTCGCGATCGAGCAGATCGCCGAATTGATCGCGCAGGAAGACCCGGCGGACGAGCTCTACGACAGCAAGGTCGAGCGGCTGCTCAAGCTGGCGGCCTGCATCTGGAGCCTGCGGCGGGATGTGGTGACGCCGCCGGGCGAGAGCGGGCGCGTGTTCTAGCAACCTTTCTCAGGATGCACGCGCCTGCGCCGTGCGCCACCGGGCGGGCGTGGTCCCCTCCCAGCCGCGGAACGCCCGCGTGAACGAATTCAGCTCCTCGAAGCCCAGCACGAAGGCGATCTCGCCGGCTTCGAGCTGCGTGTCCTCGAGCAGTTGCCGCGCGGCCTGGTGGCGCACCTCGTCGAGCAGCCGCTGGTAGCTGGTGCCGGCCTCCTCGAGCCGGCGCTGCAGCGTGCGCGTGCTCACGCAGAGTTCGGCCGCCACGGTCTGGATGCTCGGGCGCTCGCCGCGCAGGGTGCGGCCCAGCACGGCACGCGCCTGGTCGAGCAGCGAGGCGGTCGGGGTCTGCGCGGCCAGCGCGGCCTCCAGGCCGGGCAGCAGCACCGCGA
>NZ_JBZAYE010000318.1:0-8219 GCF_058244205.1 Variovorax sp. 20P10.2.4 | reverse complement strand
GGCGCAGGCCGGCCTGCCGGCCGCGAGCCTGACGCCGCGCCAGCTCGAGGTGCTGCTGCTGGTGGCGCAGGGGCGGCAGAACAAGCAGATCGCGGCCGAGCTCGAGATCGCGGAGCGCACGGTCAAGCTGCACATCACGGCGCTGCTCGACACCATGGATGCCCGCAACCGCACGCACCTGCTGGTGCAGGCGCGCCGCGCCGGCCTGCTGCTGGAGCAGCGGTGAAGCCCGCGCTCGGCGCACGCCTGGCCTTCTCGGACCTCCAGCTGCAGCAGCTGGAGCAGATGATCCGCTCCACGGTCTGGTCGTGGCTGCTGGCGGCGGTGGGCGGGCTGCTGTGCTACCTCGAGTACGCGGCGGGGCCCGACGGCGCGCGCGTGCAGGCCTGGTTCGTCGTCTACTGCGGCATCGTCGCGGTGCGCCTGGGCCTCTGGATCGCCTGGGCGCTGCGGCCCGGCATGCGCGCGAACCCGCAGGCCATGGTGCTGCCGATCATGGCCAGCAACCAGGTGCTGGCGCTGTCCTGGGGCGTGCTCAGCGTGCTGCTGCGCCACGAGGGGCCGGCGCAGGCCGAGGCCATCCTTCACATCGCGATGGTCACGGTGGCGCTGGGCGGCGCGATCCGGCTCTCGACGATGGGGCGCGCGGCCATCGCCTACGTGGTGCTGATCCTCGGGCCGCTGGTGCTGCGCGACATCTGGTTCGGCGGCAGCTATCACCTCGCGATGGCGCTGATCGTGACGCTGATCGGGGTCTACACGCTGCTGAGTTCCAGGGAGCTGTCGTCCGCGCTGCACGAGATCCAGGCGCAGCGCCGGCGCAATGCGGAGCTGGTGATCGCGCTGCGTGCCGAGAACGAGCGCAGCAGCGCGGCGCGGCGCACGGCCGAGGAAGCGGTCGCCGCGCGCATGCGCTTCTTCGCCTCGGCCAACCACGACCTGCGCCAGCCGCTCAATGCGATGGCGCTGCTCGCGCAGACGGTGCACACGGTGAGCACCGAGCGCGCGGTCAAGGAGATGTCGGAGCAACTGGTGGCCTGCGCCGACGGCATGACCGATGTGGTGGACGACCTGCTCGACATCACGCGCGCCGATGCCGGCTCGGCCAGCCCGCAATGGGCGCCGCTGGCCATCGACGAACTGGTGCGCGAATGCTGCCGCCCGCACCAGGCGATGGCCGCGGCCAAGGGCCTGCGTTTCGAGACGGCGATCGAGCCCTGCATGGTGCACAGCGACCGTGCCCTGCTTGCGCGCGTACTCACCAACCTGCTGGCGAATGCCATCCGCTACACGCACGCGGGCCAGGTGCGCGTCGACGGCAGCATCGACGACGGCCGGCTGCGGCTGCGCATCGAGGACACGGGCATCGGCATCGCCGCCGAGCACCTGCCGCAGATCTTCGACGAGTTCTACCAGGCCGGAAATCCCGCGCGCGACCGGCGGCTGGGTTATGGCCTGGGCCTGGCCACCGTGAAGCGCCTGAGCGACCTGCTCGATCTTCGTGTCGCCGTTCGTTCCTCGGCCGGGCAGGGCAGCGTGTTCGAGCTGCATCTGCCGCTGGTCGATGTCGGAGCGAGCGACGACATGGGTGACGCACGGCGGCCCGTGCCAGCGTCGCCGACCGCCTTGGCGGCTCGCGTGCTGGTGGTCGACGACGATCGCGATTCGCTGCAAGCCCTGCGCGGGTTGCTCGTGTCGTGGGGCATGGACGTGCGCTCCGCGAGCGGCATCGCAGGCGCACTGGACGTGCTGCAGGCGGGCTTTCGCCCGAACGCGCTGGTGGTGGACCTGCGCCTGGGTTCGCAGGCCGGCGGCATCCAGGCCATCGAGGCATTGCGTTCGTCGTTGAACGATGCGGCACTGCCCGCGCTGATCGTCACCGGCGACGTGGGCGGCGACTACCTGAGCGCGGCGCAAGCGGCAGGCCTGCCGGTCATCGTCAAGCCGGTGCGGCCCTCGCAGCTTCGCGCCTTCCTCGGCCATGCGCAGGCCGTGCGCGATCCGGTGTAGGGCGCCCGGCGTACTCGCGCCGAAGCTGTAAGGCCGCCTTCTTACACGCGCACCATCGCGCGGCCGCAAAGCGGCGCAAGCTCGTTGGATCAGGCAAGAAAACGCGCGAAACGCGCCATCGATCCCACGGGCCGTTCCCAAGAATGGTGCTTCGCCTCGCCGGCGTCCTCGCGCGACGAGCCCGCCACGGGACCCAACAACATCCCTTCTCCTACTGCGAACCCCGGTGGCTCGCGCTATCAGAGTGTTCCCACGCGCGCCCGACCCTCGAACAACAGGAGTCCCCCATGGAAAGCCCCACGACATCGCCCTCGACATCAATCACCCGCCGCGACGCGCTCATCGCGACCGCCGCCACCGCCGCCGCGGTCTCGTCTCATTTGCCCGCCGCGGCCGCACCGGCCGCGGCATCACCACCGCCCACGAACATGCCTCCCACCAGACTCTCGCTGCAGGTCAACGGCCAATCGCATGCGCTCGAACTCGACACGCGCACGACCCTGCTCGACGCACTGCGCGAACACCTGCACCTGACCGGCACCAAGAAAGGCTGCGACCACGGCCAGTGCGGCGCCTGCACCGTGCTGCTCGACGGGCGCCGCATCAATTCCTGCCTCACGCTCGCGGTCATGCACGAGGGCGCGCAGGTCACGACCATCGAAGGGCTGGGCACGCCGCAGGCCATGCATCCGCTGCAGGCCGCCTTCGTCAAGCACGACGGCTACCAGTGCGGCTACTGCACGCCGGGCCAGATCTGTTCGGCGGTCGGCGTCATCGACGAGGTGCGGCGCGGCGTGCCCAGCCACGTGAGCGCCGATCTCACGGCGCGGCCGCTGCTGTCGGCCGACGAACTGCGCGAGCGCATGAGCGGCAACATCTGTCGATGCGGCGCCTACTCGAACATCGTCGACGCCATCACCGAGGTGGCCGGGAGCCGCGCATGAAGCCCTTCACCTACGAGCGCGCGCAGACGCCCGCGCAGGCCGCGGCGGCCGTGGCCGGCCATCCCGGCGCCAAGTTCATCGCGGGCGGCACCAACCTGCTCGACCTGATGAAGCTGCAGATCGAGGCGCCGGTGCACCTGGTCGATGTGAACCCGCTGAAGCTCGACCGCATCGAGCCGACCACCGACGGCGGCCTGCGCATCGGCGCGCTGGTGCGCAACACCGACCTGGCCGCCGACGAGCGCGTGCGCCGCGACTACGGCGTGCTGTCGCGCGCGCTGCTGGCCGGTGCCTCGGGCCAGCTGCGCAACAAGGCGACCACGGCCGGCAACCTGCTGCAGCGCACGCGCTGTCCCTACTTCTACGACACCGACCAGCCCTGCAACAAGCGCCGCCCCGGCAGTGGCTGCAGCGCCATCGGCGGCGTGACGCGGCAGCTCGCGGTGATCGGCGCCAGCCAGGCCTGCATCGCGACCCATCCGAGCGACATGGCGGTGGCGATGCGCGTGCTCGACGCGGCCGTCGAGACCGTGAAGCCCGACGGGCGCACGCGCGTGATCCCTATCGCCGACTTCCACCGGCTGCCCGGCGACACGCCGCACATCGAGACCGCGCTCGAGCGCGACGAGCTGATCACCGGCGTGACGCTGCCGCGGCCCGTGGGCGGCACGCAGGTCTACCGCAAGGTGCGCGACCGCGCTTCCTACGCCTTCGCACTGGTGTCGGTGGCGGCCATCGTGCAGCGCGACGGCACCGGGCGCGTGGCGCTCGGCGGCGTGGCGCACAAGCCATGGCGCATCGAAGCCGCCGAGGCCGCGATGCCGCAGGGCGCGCGCGCGGTGAGCGCACGGCTGCTGGCCGATGCGCAGCCGACCCACGAGAACGCATTCAAGTTGCCATTGGCCGAACGCGCGCTCGCGGCGGCCCTGGTGCAGGCGAGGAGCTGAACATCATGAAATTCGACACCCCCGCGACCACCAACGCGATCGACCAGCTCAAGGTCATCGGCCGGCCCACCGACCGCATCGACGGCCCGGTCAAGACCACCGGCAGTGCGCGCTATGCCTACGAACGCCATGCCGAAGTGCCGGGCGCGGCCTACGGCTACGTGATCGGCGCCGGCATCGCCAAGGGCCGCATCGCCTCGATGGACCTGCGCGCCGCGCAGGCCGCGCCGGGCGTGCTGGCGATCGTCACCGCGCGCAACGCCGGCAAGCTGGGCAAGGGCGATTTCAACACCGCCAAGCTGCTGGCAGGCCCCGAGATCGACCACTACCACCAGGCGGTGGCCGTGGTGGTAGCCCAGAGCTTCGAGCAGGCGCGCGCCGCGGCGCAGCTGGTGCGCATCGAGTACACGCGCGCGGCCGGCCGCTTCGACCTCGCGGCCGAGATGGCGTCGGCCAAGCCGCCCAAGGCCAGCCCCATGTCGGGCGAGCCGGAGACGAAGGTCGGCGATTTCGCGGGCGCCTTCGCCGCGGCGCCGGTGCAGCTCGACGCGACCTACAGCACGCCCGACGAGTCGCACGCGATGATGGAGCCGCATGCCTCCATCGCGCAGTGGCAGGGCGACCGGCTCACGATCTGGACCGCCAACCAGATGATCGCCTGGGGCGTCGGCGACGTCGCCAAGACGCTGGGCATTCCGAAGGAGAACGTGCGCCTGGTCTCGCCCTTCATCGGCGGCGGCTTCGGCGGCAAGCTGTTCGTGCGCGCCGATGCGCTGCTCGCCGCGCTGGGCGCGCGTGCCGCGCGCCGGCCCGTGAAGGTGGCGCTGACGCGACCGCTGATGATCAACAACACCACGCACCGGCCCGCGACCGTGCAGCGCATCCGCATCGGCGCCGCGCGCGACGGCCGCATCACGGCCATCGCGCACGAGGGCTGGTCGGGCGACCTCGAGGGCGGGCAGCCCGAGACGGCGGTCAACCAGACCCGGCTGCTGTATGCCGGCGCGAACCGGCTCACGGCCACGCGGCTCGCGGTGCTCGACCTGCCCGAGGGCAACGCGATGCGCGCGCCCGGCGAGGCGCCGGGCCTGATGGCGCTCGAGGTCGCGATGGACGAGATGGCCGAGAAGCTCGGAATCGATCCGATCGCGTTCCGCGTGCTCAACGACACCCAGGTCGATCCCGAGAAGCCCGAGCGCCCGTACTCGCAGCGCAGCCTGATCGAATGCCTGCGCACCGGCGCCGAGCGCTTCGGCTGGAACCGGCGCAATGCGTCGCCGGGGCAACAGCGCGATGGCCGCTGGCTCGTGGGCATGGGTGTCGCGGCGGCCTTCCGCAACAACCTGCTCACGAAGTCGGCCGCGCGCGTGCGGCTCGACAACCGCGGCGTGGTCACGGTGGAAACCGACATGACCGACATCGGCACCGGCTCGTACACCATCATTGCGCAGACCGCCGCCGAGACCATGGGGCTGCCGCTCGACAAGGTGCAGGTGCGGCTCGGCGATTCGGCCTACCCGGCCTCGGCCGGCTCGGGCGGGCAGTGGGGCGCGAACAACTCGACCTCGGGCGTGTTCGCGGCCTGCATGAAGCTGCGCGAGGCGGTGGCGGGCAAGCTGGGCTTCGCGGTGGCCGATGCGAGCTTTGCCGACGGCATGGTGCGCGCCGGCGAGCGCACGGTGCCGCTGGCCGAGGCCGCGGGCGCCGAGGGCCTGTCGGCCGAGGACGGCATCGAGTACGGCGACCTCGACAAGAAGTACCAGCAGTCGACCTTCGGCGCGCACTTCGTCGAAGTCGGCGTCGATGCGGTCACCGGCGAGATCCGCGTGCGGCGCATGCTCGCGGTCTGCGCCGCGGGCCGCATCCTCAACCCCAAGGCCGCGCGCAGCCAGGTGATCGGCGCGATGACTATGGGCGTGGGCGGCGCGCTGATGGAGGAGCTGGCGGTCGACAAGCGGCACGGCTTCTTCGTCAACCACGACCTCGCGGGCTACGAGGTGCCGGTGCATGCCGACATCCCGCACCAGGACGTGGTCTTCCTCGATGAGACCGATCCGATCTCCTCGCCGATGAAGGCCAAGGGCGTGGGCGAGCTCGGCATGTGCGGCGTCGCGGCCGCGGTCGCCAACGCGGTCTACAACGCGACCGGCGTCCGCGTGCGCAGCTATCCGATCACGCTCGACAAGCTGCTCGATCGACTGCCGCCGGTGGCGTGAGCGGCCTCAACGCGGCTGCTGCTGCGTGGTGCAGTGGATGCCGCCGCCGCCCGCGGCGATCGCATCGATGTCGAGCTGCACCACCTCGCGCTTCGGGAACAGCTCGCGCAGCAGTGCGCGGGCGTTGCCGTCGGCGCGCGCATCGCCGAACTGCGGCGCGATGACGGCGCCGTTGCAGACGTAGAAGTTGATGTAGCCGGCCGCGAACTCGTCGCTGTCGTAGGCGTCGCGCACCGAGTCCGGCCCCGCGAGCACTTCCACGCGCAGGCGCTGGCCGCGCGCGTCGGTGGCCTGCCGCAGGATCTCGAGGTGGCGCCGCGTCACGGCGTGGTCGTAGGCATCGGGGTCGTTCTCGAGGCCCGCCACCACGATGCCCGGTGCCGCGAAGCGCGCGTAGAAGTCGGTGTGGCCGTCGGTGATGTCGCGGCCCGCGATGCCGGGCAGCCAGATGATCTTGCGCAGGCCCAGCAGGCGACGCAGCTCGGCCTCGCAGTCCTCCTTGCGCCAGCCGGGATTGCGGTTGGCGTTGAGCACGCAGCTCTCGGTGATCAGCGCCGTGCCCGCGCCGTCGACCTCGATGCCGCCGCCCTCGAGCACCAGCTCCGTCGCCAGCGGCCGCGCCTTGGCGGCACCGCTCACATAGCCGGCCACCTCGGCATCGTCGGCATGGGCCTGCTTGCCGCCCCAGCCGTTGAAGTTGAAGTCGACGCCGCCCCATTCGCCCGCGCCATTGCGCACGAACACCGGCCCGGTGTCGCGCATCCAGAGGTCGTCCACCGGCTGCACCTCGAGCTGCACGCGGTTGCCGCACAGGCGCGCGGCCAGGTCGTGTTCGCGTTCGCGCACCAGCAGGTGCACGGGTTCGAACTCGGCGATGGTGCGGGCGATGCGGGCCAGATGCTGGCGCACCGGCGTCAGCAGGCGCCGGCCCCAGATCGCCTCGCTCGGGCCGAAGGACATCCAGGTGGCGCGGTGCGGCGCGGCTTCGTCGGGCATCAGCCAGCCTTCGGGCGCGGCAGCGGGCGAGGTGGCGATGCAGCCCAGCGGCGCGAGGCCAAGGGCGCTGGTCAGGCGGCGGCGGGTCATCGAGAAATGCATGTCGGTCTCCTGGCGAAAGCGTTCGGGGTCACGCCGGCTCCTGCTGCGTGGTGCAGTGGATGCCGCCGCCACCCGCGGCGATGGCATCGATGTCGAGCTGCACGATCTGGTGGCTCGGCAGCTCCGCGGACAGCGCCGCGCGGGCCGCCCCGTCGGCCGCCGCATCGCCGAACTCGGGCAGGAATACGGCCTTGTCGGTCAGCAGGAAATTCACGTAGCCGGCCGCGAACTCCTTGCGTGCGTAGGTGGGGCGCACCCGGCCTGGCGTGGCCAGCGTGACGATGCGCAGGGCGCGTCCGCGCGCATCGGTCGCCGTGCGCAGCAGTTCCAGGTGGCGCCGGGTCACGGCATGGTCGAAGGACTCGGGGTCGTTGTCCAGTGCCGCCACCACCACACCCGGCTTGAGGAAACGTGCATAGAAGTCGGTATGGCCGTCGGTGATGTCGCGGTTGGCGATGCCGGGCAGCCAGATGATCTTGGTGAGTCCCAGCAGGCGCCGGAGCTCTTCCTCGGCCACGGCCTTGGAGACACCCGGGTTGCGGTTCTCGTTGAGCACGCAGCTCTCGGTGACGATGGCCGTGCCTTCGCCGTCGACCTCGATGCCGCCGCCTTCGAGCACCAGGCGGCTGCGCAGCAGCGGCACGCCCGCGAGTTCGGCCATGCGCGCCGCCACCGTGGCGTCGCGCGCATGCGGCTGCTTGCGGCCCCAGCCGTTGAAGTTGAAGTTCACGGCGGCCCGCTCGCCGCGGGCGTTGCGCACGAACACGCAACCGGTGTCGCGCGCCCAGAGGTCATCGATCGGGTGTTCGATCAGTTGCACGTTGGAGCCGCAGAGCTGGCGCGCCGTGGCGGTATCCTCGGCGTTCACGAGCATCTTCACCGGCTCGTAGACGCTGATCGCATTGGCGATGCGCGCCAGCGCGCGCTGCACCGGCTCGCGCAGTTCGGCGCTCCAGATCGATTCGCGCGCGGCGAACGCCATCCAGACGGCGCGATGGGCACCG